>NZ_BMPP01000023.1 GCF_014647655.1 Deinococcus malanensis | reverse complement strand
ACTCGACCCTTGGGTATCTCAGCCCTGCCGAGTTCGAAGCCCACCATCTTGCCAGACAGCCAGCCGCCGCTTAACTTGAAGTACGCAAAACCGGCACAACCTCATGCCGCCCTGCACTGCACGTTAGCAGTGCGCCCTTTGGGCATACCGCGAAACAGGAACAGCAGATGGGCCAGGGCGACGATCCGGGTTGCAGGATCGCTCGGTGGTGAAACTTCCACTGAAGTCTCCGGCACCAAACGCAACGGACGCTCCTAAAGGCTGTCCGTTACACCGTAGCGCCGCAGTCAGCCATCGCGGGCAACCTGGGCAACCGCTGTTGCTCGTGGACGGATCACGCTCACGAGCACGCCCAGCGTCACGATGACCACGCCCAGCACCGCGAGCGTGGAGAGCCCCTCCCCTAGCAGGGGAACGGCCGAAAGCGCAGCGACGGCCGGCGTGAGGGACGTGATGGTCGTGGTGAGGTTGGGCCCCAGAATCTGCAGCGCACGGGTGTAGGTAATCAGCGCGACCACCACCGCGAGCAGGCCCTGATACACCCCCTGCGTGACGATCTCCGCCAGTGGCGCCTCAAGCAGATTCGAATGTCCTGACAGCAGGTATGGTGGCCAGTACGTGACGAGGCAGAACACCCCGATGACCGCTGTCGCCTGAAGGGGCTGCACGCGCCACCGGCGCGCCAGCACTCCATATACGGCCCAGGAAAGAGACGCGCTCAGGAACAACAGGTCGCCCCGCCACGCCGTCCCACCGCGCCCGAGTTCGTCCGCCACCAGCAGAGCGACACCCGCCGCCACGACCGCCAGTCCCAGGAGGCGGCCGCGTGTCCAACGCTCCCCCAGGAACCACCACGCCAGCGCAGCAGTAAAGAACGGGAGCATGCCAGGCATGAATACCGCAGCGTGCGCTGCAGGGGCAAGCTGGAACCCCGAATACGCCAGCATGGCGTACCCCAGCCCCGCGCTCACCCCCAGGGCGGCAACCTGGGGTAGGGTCAATCCACCCGCACCATGCCGCAGCAGATACGGCAGCATGACGAGGCCGGACACGCCGAAACGCAGGGCAGCCACGTCGAAGGCAGACAGGGTGCCCTGGGCGCCGAGGCGCGACACCAGGATGAACCCGGACCAGATCAGCACGGTAACGAGCGCGCAGGTGTACCCGATTGAACGTTCACGGGGGGTCGCCGACATGACCGCCACGGTGCTCACACGTGCTCCTCCCTTCCCAGGGGGGCGGGAATGCGTGGGCGATCCTCGAAACGGGTGGAAAGGATGATCAGGGATTGCGTCCGCACGACCCCTTCCAGACACTTGAGCCGGTAGTTCAGTTCTTCCAGCGCTTCGGTGCTGGGCACTCGCACCTTGAGCAGTAGGTCTGTGTCTCCTGCAACACTATGGCACTCCTCGATTTCTGGAAAGGCTTCGAGGGTGGGCGTCACGCTTCGGCAGCTCTGTCCGCCGTCGAGATTCAGGGAGATGAAGGCCGTGACGGGTAGACCGACCGCACGTGGGGAAACGCGCGCTTGATAGCCCATGAGGGCGCCGCGCCGTTCGAGTTTGCGCACACGGTCATGCACGGTGGCCGGGGAGAGGCCCACCTGTGCGCCGATCTGCACGTATGTCTGGCGATCATCCTGCTGCAAAAGCACAAGGATCGTCCGATCGGCCTCGTCAAGCTGAATCATCTTGCTATATTAGCCAGATTTGTCGAATCTTGTTGGTTAACCAATGCATTTGCCTGTATCGTCTTCGTAGGCCTTCGCCTGTCAACTGGCCGCTTTGGGTGCCCTCACCTTGTTCCTGATATGGCAGGCGCGTCGCCAGCACGCCGAAGCGCGTCAGGTGACGGCAGAACTGCGCGAAGTGCGCAGCCGTTTGGGGTTGCCCGCCCAGGAACGTGAGGACGAGCATGAGTGAGTCCACCCAACTGGGCGCCATGGAGGCTTTGCTGGGCCTGGACCGGGTCATCCACGAACCCGTGCGCCTGGCCATCCTTTCGGTGCTCGCTGGCGTGCAGGAGGCGGAGTTCAGGTTCATGGAGTCTACGTTGGGGCTCAGCAAGGGCAATCTTTCCAGCCACGCCACGAAACTGGAAGAGGCCGGCTACCTGGAGGTGAACAAGGCCTTCCGGGGCAAAGTTCCGGTGACGAGTTACCGGATCACAGAGACTGGCTGCCAGGCGCTGGACGGATACTGGGCCGCACTTCGGGGGGCCGCGCCCGGATCCTGAAGGAGCCATCACGTAGAAAAAGCACGGACACCATATGGTGTCCGTTGTTCAGCCCAGCAGGACTGGTGAGACGCGACAGGCGCACCTCCCGTGCCCATTCTTCAGTCGGCACCCACGACCGGGTCGTTACAAGTAATTGTGGATATCCACAGTCTCCACGCCGGGCGCTCCATTCAGGAGTTCCCGCAAGATGCCCAGGTGGCCCGAGCCATAAATAACCACTGCCCGGTCACCCGGCACGAGACGGCGCATCAGGTTCGCACAGATACGAATGTTCCGCGCGTACCAGGCACTTGCGACATTCGCACTACTGAATGAAGTCCCCGTACCGAACGGAACGTCAGGTACGTCGCGTGCCCCTCACGGATCGCGGAGGGCGCGCTCAGCACTGTGCCGGCGGGCTGGGTGTGTGCCTGGGTGGTGTCTGCGCGGTCAGAACTCAGGGCGCTCGAACCGCAGGAGATTCGTTCGGTAGCCGAGCTTCACTGCCTCATCAGTGGTGCCCATCATACCCTCCGCGAGGTAGTTCCCTGGCGGCACGGAAGCCCCATCACGTCCACGACCGTCCCAGGTACAGACTGTTGTGAATGCATTCCCCGGGTCCCTCAGCACCTGACACTTTGCGGGGAATGGCGTCTTGAACGCAGTGCGGCATGACAAAGGGCGGTATCTGGTTCTGTGACGAGCTCAGATACCGCCCGACTGCATGCTGACACGCTGGCAACCCACCTAAAAAGCCGCCTGCCTTACCGCCGACAAGATGCACTGCGAAGATTGGCCGAAGTGCTCCTGGCCCTCCTGCAGGCGGAATCCACGCTGCACCGCAAGATTGCGCTCCATCTGCCAAGGGCCGCATCCGATGATCGAGTGAGGTGTGCAATTGCTTGAGCAGGTCAGCAGTCATGGTCGTCCTCTACCGCGTGGGCGGTCCATTCAGTGTATGGAGGAGTCCAGCCTGGAGGAATGGCATGGTGGCGGAGGCGATCCAGGCTGTTTGGCGCATCAACCTGCGGCCCGGCGGAATCTTCATGCGTCTGGCCTGACGTCCACCCAGGTTTGACTTGAGTTATGGGGGTCAAGCAGCTTATGGCGTCTCCTTGACGGCGGTTTTGCTCCTGGCGGCTTTGGGCCTGGCTGGCGCAGCGCTCTTGGCGGCCTTCTCCTTCTTGCTCGCGGCGCGGTCCTCCTTGCGCATGGCCTGCGCGGGGCAGTCGGTGCCCGGGGGGAGGTTGATGGCCGGGATCACGCTGCTGGAGGACTGCACCAGCTTGCTGGGGTTGATCATCACGCCCTCAGAGACCTGGGGCACCGCCTTGAGCAGCGCTCTGTCCTCAGCCTTCTGTTCCATGCGCTGGTCGACCGGGCAGCCCTCGTCCTCCTGGGCTTGTGGCTGGATCTCTCCCCGCAGGGCGCGCCAGTGGGCCACCCGCGGGGCCAGGGTCTTGGCCTCGTAGCCCTGGGTGCTGGGCTCGTAGAGGCGCAGTTCGCGCAGCTCGTCGGGCAGGCGCTGCTGGCCGGAGAAGGCCCTTTCGAAGTCGTGATCGTAGAGATAGCCGGCCTTGCGTCCGACACTACGCTGGTAGTCGGTGGGCGCATTCATCATGTGCAGCGGCGGCATCAGGGTCGGATTCGCCCGGGCTACGGCCGTTGCCTGATTCATGCCGTGGTAGACCGCATTCGATTTGGGTGCAGTGGCCACGTAGATGACGGCCTGCCCGAGCGGCAGTCGCCCTTCAGCCGGCCCCAGGCGCAGCATCGCCGACCACGCCGCGTCAGCCTGCACCATCGCCTGCGGGTCGGCCAGGCCCACGTCCTCGGACGCGCAGGCCTGCACACGGCGGATGATCGCCAGCGGGTCCTCGCCCCCCTCGAGCAGCATGGCCGTGTAGAGGAGAGCAGCGTCAGGGTCCGAGCCGCGCATGGCCTTGTGCAGGGCGCTCAAGAGGTCGTACAAGGCCTCTGCGTTCCTCCCGTGACGTCCCCGGGCGACCGGCGCGACCACGTTGAGCTCTTCGGGGCTCAGGTCATGGTCGGGCTCGGACATCCACACGGCTTCAGCCATGCCCAGCGCCATGCGGGCGTCGCCGTCACACTGCTCGGCGATCGACGCTCTGGCCTCACGGGTCAGCGGCAACCGTTTGTGCTCAAAGGCCTCGGCGCGCCCCAGCAGTTCGAGGATGTCGTCTCGGGTGAGCGGCTTGACCTCCACGATACGGCTCCTGGAACGCAACGCCCCGACCACCGTGAAGCCCGGGTTCTCGGTGGTCGCGCCGATCAGCGTGAGGTTCCCGGACTCGATCTCGGGCAGCAGGGCGTCTTGTTGCGTGCGGCTCCAGCGGTGCACCTCGTCCAGAAACAGGATGGTGTTGCGGCCGCGCAATCGGGCGGCGCGCGCCTGCTCGACCACCTTGGTGAGCTCCGCCTTGCCGGCGTTGGTGGCGCTCATGGCAATGAACTCGGCGTCGACGGATTTGGCCAGGGCGCGCGCGATCGTGGTCTTCCCGGTGCCTGGGGGGCCGTGTAGGATGATGGTCTGCACCTTGCGGGTGCGCCGGGCCACCTCCAGGGGCGCGCCGCGCACCATCAGGTGCTTCTGGCCGACCAGGTCGTCCAGGGTGCGCGGGCGCATGCGCTCAGCCAGGGGACGGTAGGACTCATCCGCCTGCTCGAAGAGGCCAGTTGAATTACTCATGCCTCCAGCCTGCGCTTTATCCGTGTGTTCCGCCTTCCTGCTTCCTTGAGGCCCTGTGGCAGCACATGAGGAGGCGCAGTAACTTGCCTCTGCAGTGCCTGGAGGTGGAGGAACAGCGGGAGGCCTTTGAGCTCCGCTGCGGCAGACGTCCCGGTGCACTGAGGCTGACCTACGAGGGACGCTGGCGAGCGAGTCTGGACGCCAGTCTCGACCCGGCCGCCATCGCGGGTCTCCTGCCCCCGTTCCCAGCGCATTGATCTCAGCATGCGCTAGGTCACTCCCGACGAAGAAGTGCTGAACCGTCCGCCGCCTCCCCCTTGTTTAGTGCCCGCTTCTGCGCCCAGCGATGGCTTGGTTGTCCAGACCCAGGGACGCCAGCTCACCCTGCACATACGTCAGCACGGTCCCAGATTCAGAAGGTCTGGCGCGGTGAGCGGCCCCAGGCGGGTCGGTACCGGGAGTTCTACCAGGCGGATATCGATGTCATCGGCCGTGGTTCTCTCAACCTGCTGTATGACACCGTCCTGCCTGCGGTGGCCAATGACGCCCTGACCCGGTTGGACATCGGCCCCTTCTGCATCTGGATCAACAACCGTCAGGTGCTGCAGGGATACTTCAAAGGACTGGGTCTGGCGCCGGCGGCGGTTCCACAGGCGCTGCGCGTCCTTGACCGCCTGGAGAAGGTCGGCATTGACCGGGTGCCTGCTGACCGGTACTCGAGAGAGATGTGAATGACGACCCCCCAGCCAGCGGCGCCAGAAGTGGCCACCGCGCAATCCGTGTAAGCGTAGGTGACGCTCACACGGGTAACCCTGAAAGCAGCATCATCGACATCTCACCAGTGGAGTATGGGCCGTGTGCACCGGCACGACATTCAGCACGGCCCCCGTCACTCACATCTACCGGAGCGCCATCCCCGTAATGTACTGAATGCGAATCCGCTCCTGCTCACCGCTTTTCAGGTTCTGTGCTTCCAGATACGGTGTGGCGCCGGCACGGTCAATCCGCACAAGCTGAAATTCATCGAGACGACGTTTGCCCGGCGTCGTCCGACTGCTGTACCAGCCGCCAATGCTCTTTTCCTCGTTGTACTGGATCAGCAGGTTATGGCCGCTACGAATGGCTTCTTCCAGGAACTCGCGCTTTTTGCGGGTATCGGTGATCATCAGCAGATCAGAGGCGGCGCCCTGTGGAGCAAGAATCTCATGCTGGGGGGTTAGGCCCAGGGCGCCCAGGGCCAACTCCAGGGCCTGTTCCTGTCCAGGTTGCACCATACACAGGTTCGGGCCAACAGTGCCGCCGATGAGGCCTTTCAGAGTGGGGTATTGTGCCAGGGCCTGTGCCTGTGGATGCTGAAGAAGCGTCACGGCTGCCACGCGTGGTGGCGGCGTCTGACCACTCCAAACGCCCAGCTGAAGGCGCAGCAGGCCGGGCAGCCGGCCAGAGCTGCGCGCCTCCAGATCGTTCAGGAAGGAGACAGGCAGACTGCCCGCCAGGGCGGGGCGGAGGGTGTACCTGTCCTGGCCCGCAGCCGCGATGCGGCCCTCGAGAAGTTGGCGGGTCAGGAAATCCAGTGCGCCGGTGATGGTGAATGTTCCGTCATCGTTGAATTTCAAGGGTTTCGGGGGCGCCTGATCGTACTTCAGGACGCTGACGCCGGGTCCGACCTTCTGCCCTGGAGCGAGCATCAGCAGGGTCTCACCGATCGCCGTCCCCCCTGAGCTGAGCGCGGCGTCGCGCTGGCTGCGGGTGGGGTATTCCAAGAGCGTCACCCCCCGATGCACCGTCAGGCGCTCGCGGCGCGCTGCCCAGTCCCGAATGGTGCTCTGCACGCTGGGCGCCAAGGGAGTGGCCGAACCCGATTGCAGGCCAGCCAGCAGGTCTGCCTGACTCAGGCCGCCTTCGAGCGCGGCATACACGCTGTCCCGGGTCAGGCGGTAGGTGGCGGTCTGGGCATCGAAGCGCACTGCCTCGGCGGCGTACAGGATGGCAAACTGATGCGGCTGAAGGTGGGCAGGATACACCAGCAGCTCGAAGTTGGGTTGCAGAATCCAGGCGGGCAGCGCTGACACGGGGGCCTGTGCAGCGACGCTGGCAGGTGCACTGGCCCCGGGACTGGCTGTCGAAGTGCCCAGCGCCTCGCCCGGCGTCACCACCACCTGTCCGTCCCGGTCCTCCAGGGTCACCAGACCAAAATCGATCATGGTGCCGCGCAGCGTGGCACCGAACCAGTCGGCCCAGGCCTGCGGATTCGGCGCGGCGCGGTAGTCACGAAGTTGCAGGCGCAGCTCCAGCGGAGCGACCGTACCTAGGAGCCGCAGCAGCTCGGGCTCGGTGATGGACCCGGGCAGGTCGCGCAGCACAGCCAGCAGACACGAGCGCAGCGCCCCGGCATGCGGCAGGCGGTGTGCCTGGTCTTCCGGCATATCCAGAACGCCAACCAGCGCCGCCAGACGGTTCACCAGATGCTGTGGGCCAGCCTGGGCCAGGGCCCGTTCCTGCTCCGGGCAGACCTGCACCTGTTTGCCCGACACGTCCAGTCGCAGCAGGCCCAGCTGCTGTGCTGCGGCCAGCCAGAACCCGGGCTCCTCCAGGGCAGGCAGCAGTTTGTTCAGTTTGCCCAGGCCCGCTTTGTTGTAGGTCCCCGTTTGGGTGAGGCCCAGGCCGCCCAGCACCCGCAGGCCCCGCATCACCTCCTGAAGGTGCAACGCCAGCCTCGCGGCCGATGGGGTTCCGTTCTGCACCGTGAGCGGCTGCACTCGGTCCAGTTTGACGGTCAAGGGCACAGTCTCGACCGGGGGGAGATGCGTCAGCAGGCGAGGGTCGGCCAGCACCCAGGTTGCCGGCAGGTTCGGGAAGGGCCGGTGGCGATAATAGGCGTAAGAATCGCGCAACCAATGATTGGGAACCGACACCGGAACCAGCAGGCCGTCGGCGAACAGCGACCAGATCAGATCGGCTCCGGGAAAATCAGCGCCCTGGTACCCCTCGAAGAGATTCGACGAGGAGGGACTCAGCTTGACCGGCGGCGCCTTCAGTCCACGCAGCCGCGCGAAGGTGTACAGCGCCCAGCCGTCCATGGCCCCGCCGTGCCGACGAAGTTCACCCAGCAGTTGCAGCTCGGTGGGATGCAGGCTGGCGGCCAGTGCGTCCAAGCGTCTGGCATCGGCAAAGGTCCGGCTCAGTGCCTCCCGGGCGGCGGCCTTGCCGTTGATTCCCTTCTCACCGCTGTAGCGCCTAGCCACCCGGTTGAAGTGTCCTGTTCCGAAGACGTCGGCCATGTCCTCCAGGTGTAGAGGAGAGGGGTCCAGGGCCGAGTGGCTCAGAGACGAATTCGGGGCGCTCATGGCCCCACTACCTTCGGCAGGTGACCGGCCTTGCGCAGGGCGTCGAGCACCGCCTTCTCGCTGCCCGGAACCAGCAGAGCAAAGTTCGGGCCGAGCCGGGACACGACCTGCCCCGCCACGCGGGCGTCCAGCAGCAGCATGTCCAGATCGGTGCTGTCCTGCACCTCCAGCACACTCAGGGGCCGATGGGCCACCACACGCCGTACCCCCGGCAGGAGCGGCTGGAACGTTGCCTCCGTGGGCTGGGCCTCTTTGGGCGCCGGCTCTGGGGGCAGGGTCTTGCCGCTTTTGGGCGGGCGACCACGTTTCCTGGGTGCCTGGGTCATGTCTGCTCTCCTGTCGCCCGAATGGAGCGAAGGGCCACAGCGGCTGGAGTCGGGTGGCCCATACGCTTTGCCGAATCAGCTTCAGACCTCATCTTCATCCAGAATGCCGTAAGAGTAGCCTTGTGCGGCCAGAAACAGCTGGCGGTGGTGGGCAAAGTCCTCCTCGCTGGTTTCGCGGGTGACCAGAGAATAGAAATAGGCGGCGCGGCCGTCGGCCTTGGGCCGCAGCAGCCGCCCCAGGCGCTGCGCTTCCTCCTGCCGCGACCCGAAAGCTCCTGAAACCTGAATAAGAACTTCAGCGTCAGGCAGATCCAGGGCGAAGTTGCCGACCTTGGACAGCACCAGCGTCTTCAGGCGGCCCTCCCGGAAAGCCTGGAAGAGGTCCTCGCGGGTGCGCTGCGGCGTCTTGCCGGTGATCACGGGGACCTCCAGGTCGGCGCCTATCAGTTCGAGCTGATCCAGAAACTGCCCGATTATTAGCGTCGGCAGGCCGCTGTGCCGCGCCATCACTTGCCGCAGCACCGTGCGCTTGGCTGGGTTCTCGGCGGCAATGCGGTGCTTGTCCTGGTCCGGGGCGACCGCGTACTGCACACGCTCTTCTGGCGGCAGACGCAGCCGGACTTCCAGGCAGTGGGCCTGGGCAATCCAGCCCTGCGCTTCCAGGGTCTTCCAGGGCTGGTCATAGCGCTTGGGGCCGATGAGCGCGAACACGTCGCCTTCGCGCCCGTCCTCGCGGATCAGGGTGGCGGTCAGGCCCAGGCGGCGGCGGGCCTGCACCTCGGCGGTCAGGCGGAACACCGGAGCCGGCAGCAGGTGAACCTCGTCATAAATGATCAGCCCCCATTCAGAAGCGCCGATCAATGCCAGATGCGGGTAGGCGCCGTCATCCCCACTCAGACTGCCCCGCTTGCGGTGGGTGAGCATCTGGTAGGTGCACAGCGTCACTGGGGTCAGTGCTTTCCCGGCGGCGTACTCGCTGACGTCCTCGGGGCTCAGGTCCGTTTTGTTCAGTAATTCCCGGTACCACTGATTGATGCTGGTCCGGTTGGTGGTCAGCACCAGGGTCCGCTGCCCGACCAGGCTCATGGCGACCATGCCCACCACCGTTTTTCCTGCGCCCGGGGCCAGGACCACCACACCCGACCCGCCCTTCTCGCTGCCGGCGCGGTAGAACGCTTCGGCGGCTTCCTGTTGATAGTCGCGCACCTGAAGTGTTGCCGAGAGCTGCACCGCGAAGGCGGCGCCATCGGTGTAGCCGGCTTGATCGTCCACCGGCCAGCCAACCTCGATCAGCTGCTGCTTGAGCACCCCCCGGTGCGCCGCCGGAACGGTCACAACTGTGGGCGACATCACCTCGCCCAGCAGCGGCCTGATCTCCTTGTGGCGCCCGAGTTCGGTCAGCAGGGCCTCGTCGCCGGGCGCGACGATCAGCAGCAGCGCGAAGTCGTACTGTTCCAGCTTCAGGCGGCCCCAGCGACCCACCAGTTCGCGGACGTCCGTGGCCACATTGTCGGGCAGCGGAAATTTGGCGTGCCGGGCCAGGGCGCCCACGATGTCGTCTGCCGTCAGGCCCGCGCTAGCCGCGTTCCACAGCGACAGGGGCGTGACCCGATAGGTGTGCAGATGCTCGGGGCTGCTGATCAGTTCTGCAAACGGCGCAATGTCTGTCTGTGCCGCTTCTGCACGGGGATTAAACGCCTCCAGAAACACACTTCGGTCTGCCTGCACTATGAGAGGATTCGACGGATCGAACGACATGCGCCGAGTCTGACAGGATTGCTTCAAGTCGATCACCCGGGTTCTGGCACCTTAACCTCAGCGAGCATGAAGTCTCCCAGGACAGACAAAGCGGTGGGGGATTGGGATGCACTGGATGCTGTCGGCCCTAGCGTTCGTCCTGCCGTGGTTCGGCAAGCTGGTGAAAGGCACCGCGAGCGTGGTGGTGCAGGATGGGGTGATGCAGACTGGCCCCATGCGGCGCCTGCTGGTCACGCATGATGATTTGCGGTTGCAGGCCAGCGTGGACGACACAGCCATTGTGCAGGTAACGCGGCTTGAACGCAGCGGGCAACTGAGTGTCATTACCGCCAAGACCGGGCCAACAGTCCAGGAGTTGAGGTCGAAGCCGGCGTGCAGACTGTTCGGATAGAACTGCACTGAATTGACACCACCAGTTCAGTGGATGCGGGTCAGAACACTTTAGTGGTCAACGAAAGTCGAAAGATTCCGCTCTTCAGGGTCCGGCCAGTCCTATCACCAAGGGTTTCACGAGCAGATTTCACGTGTGTGCTCCTACCATTCGACAGTCGGCATTTACTCCCGGTCAGGCTGACCTGCGATCGCGATGCGTGAGCAGATGCTATCCACCGCCAGGCACAGCGACCGCATCAGTTCTGAACCTTCGGTGTAATCCGGTGCGGCAATGTCATCGATCCGCTCTTCGGTGTCAATACCGTCCTTGCCCCAGTGAACAGGCGCTCCCGGTTTGTTCACTCCCAGTGCCACACCATGATGTGACGTGAGCAGGACAAAGCAGGCCACGTCACTGCTACCGTCACCCACGTAGATCATCTGGTGAAGGGGAACGTGCAGTTCTTCTTCCGGCAGGTGCCGGAACACTTCGTACGCTGGACGGTCCTGGTACTTGTTGACGCCCTTCTCCACGAGGTGAAGGTAACGGGGTTTCTCCGTGTGCTCGACAATTACTTTTGGAAACTCAATCTCGCCGTTCGCTCCGAAGTGAAAATCGCATCCCCAGATGCCGTCGAAATGTTCGGCGATGTCAGTGGCACGGATGATGTCCGCGAACCCCGAGCTCACGACGTAGAACAGCACTTCGACCTCCGGCGTGATCCGTGCCGCGCGCTCACGCAGAAGGCTGAACATGTCCTTCACTCCTTCATAGGGAGTGAGGTTGCGTCCATACGCGGCAAGACGCTCCCGCGTGATGGTCTCGACCTGTGTACCGGAAGCGTTGACCAACGCGTAAAATCTTGCTGGAATCGAGCTCCAGCCGTCCTGGAGCAGCGGGTCTATGTGCTTGCGGTCAAATTCATCCGGGTCAAGGCCCAGGTCGCTGAGGAGCCCGTCCCAGGTATCCGGTGCGAGCGTGTCGTCAAAGTCGAACACCAGCGCGATGCGAGGGGTTTCCGGGTGTGTGCGGGTGGTGTCTGTGTGTTTTGAAGTCATCAGGCTCCTTGTAAGTGTGCCTCTCGCTGGGACTTGTCTGGACGGTCAGCCCAAAGACACAGAGCCATCAGAGGATGGTAGCGACCCAGGTCGTCTCCGGGATCCTGTCTTGGATCGTGCCGGGTGGGATGGCCCTGCTGCTCGGCGTGTGGTGGGTGATCCCCATCCTGCACGAGCGTCAGGTGTATCACGAGGATCGGTCGCGGAAACCGAATGAGGAGAACCGCTCGTGAGAGGACGCCTGGCAGCCACCTGGGTGGGCGTTCGGGACAGCTTCTGGTTTCTGCCTGCCTTGATGGCGCTGGGAGGTGTCGTGCTGGCGGAACTGGTTATCAACCTCGACGAGCGTGTGGGCCTGAGCTCCCTTCGTGGGTTGCCCTGGGTCTACGGCGGTAGCGCAGACGGGGCACGCTCGATGCTCGCGGTCATGACCGCACGTGACGGCTGGCAATCCAGTTCCCAAGACTGCTCGGAACTTGGCCCTTCGCTATGCCCCTTCAGCTGGCCAACGGGCGTTGCCTGAAGGTGAGGTGCAGAATGCTTGGATCACCCACCCGCAGGAAACCTCCGGGACAGGTGGTGCGTAGTGCGCCTTACGGAGCATCCGTAACCATGTCCTGATCAACCTCACGAGTCTCTCCATCGGCTCGCCGACTTTGAATTGAATGTCGAGGGTCGCCCCAGATTGAAGAACCTCCAGGCCGCTCCTCGTGCGCGCACTGTAAGGACGGGTCCTGAAGCCTGGCTGAAGGCCGGTTGAGGCTGCGCTTATTGTCGCCCTGGCCCTGGAAGGGGGCAGTGCTCGCCGGGTTTACGTGGGGGGCGAGGAGACCGGCCGGCCGGGGGCTTATGCGTAAATGGGACGAGCTGTCAGGCACAAAGCACAGGTGGCATAGGCATGGTGCTGAGCACCATGCCTATGCCACCGCCCGCACCTGACCGGAGCTCATCCCGAGTCGTGATACCGGATGGTCCGCTCCACGATGCCCTTCACACCGGCAGCCCAGGATGATCCGGACGCTGAGCCCCGCTCCACGGTCAGCCTGCAGTTCCCTTGAGGGTCCCTCGCCTCGCACGTGAAGGTGCTCACCTTCGGCTCGAGTTGTGTGCTGCTCACCGTGCTTTTCAGCTTCTCGCCGGTCCGCGGATCAAATTCAGTCACGATCATGAACCCGGACTGCTCCGAGCCAATGATGTGCCGGACTAATCGGTCGTTCTCGTACACCCCGCGGGGATCACCTGCTTCACCTTGATGGTCCTCCGAGGCCACCTGCACCCCCAGGCGGTTCAGGAGCACGCGCCGACGCGAGGACACGGTCCCGTCCGCCCCGTATAACGTCTGCTCGTACCCGTTCGGAAATACTCTGACCTTGACCAGCCAGTCCACCCCCCCATCAGGACCGAATGATTTCCGTTCACGCCAGTGACCCTGAGCGTCATAAGCAAAGTCATGACGAAACGTCCCGGCCTCATTCCTGAACGACCGCCTCTTCAGCAGATTCCCTTCGAAGGCATACGTGTCCGTGAACGTCAGCCTCCTAGCATTGTCCAGGCCGCTGACGCTGACCAGTCGTCCTCTGGCGTCATACCTGGAGACCTGCGTCCTGATGAGCGTCCGCCTCCCGTCGGGCTTCACGTCATAGGACCGGGTCGTGACGCTCGATACGTTCCCGCGCAGTCCGTCCATGTCTGCCGTGCGATACTCCGGCGGTTTCAAAGGCCCGGCATACGTTGGCCGGGCGGCAGGGTGAATGAGACGGGCAAGCCGGGAATCCGCCGGGAGCGCCAGAGCGTCACCGGAAGAGAGGTACCTCAGGTGAATCTCGGTTCCATTGGCTCCAGGCACGAGGGTGACCGAATACGTCGCGCCGTCCGCATGCGCGTACACCCGCATGGGTTGTCCCTGCGTGTTCATCGTCCACCTGCTGGACGTGCTGGTTGCCGGGTAACGCGTCATGACACCTAGGTTCGCGTGACTCTCCCACGCGGTCTGCACCGTAGCCACCGGGAGAGGCGTGCGGGCGCACCTCATGGGAAGGGTTCCCGCTGCCGAACTACACGGGTGGGACGTCGCGTTGACCTGCTGGAACATCCAGCTCACGTGGGCTTGTTGCTGTGCAGGCGTTAAGGCTAGGGTGCTGAAGCTGGTTGTCATCAGGAACCAGGCGGCTGCCGGGCGGAAGTACAGGGGAAACAGGGGCTGGGTGTGCATGACATCTCCAGGAATGCTTCACGGGAGGCGGATCCTGTGGCCCTCATGACGTGGTTGCTCATCTCAAATGTAAGCTCCGCTGGTGGGCGTCTGACCTGCTGTTGACATTCACTCTAGGTGCTGATGATCAGGTTGTCGTACACGGCGCCCGTCGCACAGTACCTTCGTTGAGGCGCACTACGACCGAAATAAACCAGGAGGAATCTCGCTCGCCTTAGTAGTAACGTGCGTTACTGACGTGGGCCGTCCGTCGGTCCACCCAGTTTGACTTCCCTTTTTACTTCCGGTTTGCCACCTCGACCAGCCAGGCCGGCCAGACCAATGAGCCCAAGAAGCCCCCAGGGGAAGTTCCCGTCCTCACGCTCAACACTTTCCGTCGCACTCACGTCGGCGACCGTTTCCGCTTCATTCCCGGCAACGCCGTCATCCTCGGCCGTCGTGGTCACCGCATCGTTCTCGATGGCGTCGGGATCCGTCACCTCACCACCCTCATTGCCGGGAATCTCATCGCTCTCTGCAGGTGTGGTGACCGAGTTGTTCTCGGTATTGGGGGTCGCATCCGTCTGTCCGGTAGTGTCGTCTTCATTCCCGGCGATGCCGTCATCCTCAGGCGTCGTGGTCACCGCATCGTTCTCGATGGCGTCGGGATCCGTCACCACTCCACCCTCATTACCGGGAATCTCATCGCTCTCTGCAGGTGTGGTAACCGGGTTGTTCTCGGTATTCGGGGTTGCATCCGTCTGTGCCGCGGCTGTGACTGGAAACGCGATAAGGGCCAGTGCAAGCGTGATCTTCTGAATGGTGGTCATGGTGATGCCTCCTGAAGTGATGCAAGTAAGGGAACATACGCAGGCTGCGAACCGAGGCATGAACATACTGAGTTGAGATCCGATCCGGCAGTGCCAGGCCAGGGAACCGCTTTCCCAGCCTCGGACGGCGTTGTGAATGGTGTGCTCGTTCACTCCAGGGACCAGGCGCTGAATTTCACGCTTCTGACGCTTGCGGTCCCCTCTTCAGGCAGCCTCCCTGATGCGGCGAATGTCTGCTCAGCGGTCGCGGCGATCGTCTGGCGTCGCGTTCAGGTTGACGTCCCCGGATTTATCGACGTCAAGCACTTCCCGGCCCACTTCGGCCGTGTGCGTTTCCGTCTCCGTGATGGTGCGCTTGCCGACCGAAACCTCTTCTGTCACGAAGGCCTGCTTGCCGATGTTGGCACGCTCGGCTTCGACGTCGACCCGCACCGTGGTGTTATCGCCCAGATGGACGTTGCCCTCGACCGGACGGCCGTCACCCACCGCGTGACGTTCGATTACCACTTCCTCGTGCTCGACCTGCACGGCCACGTTCTCCTGACGGGTTTCAACGTGCTTACCGATCTGCACGCTGCCGGCCAGGTACCGCTCCTTGTCCACCACCAGACGCTCCTCAAGCAGCTGGAGGCGCTCAGGCGTCTTGAACAGGCGGTCGCTGGTGTCCTCGTCGCGGTAGTTGTAGCCGTGCTGGGTGGTCTCGGTCGTGGTGGTGCTGGTCATCGCTGCCGTGCCGGTCGCGCCACGCAGGACCCGTTCATCGCTGCTCTGGTGCTCGAAGGTGTACTCCTCGTGATCGCTGTACCGGTGCAGGCTGGAGTACTGGCTGGTCGTGAGGTCATCGAAGTACACGCCGTCGTTCTCGATGCGCGCCAGACCAATCGGGATCAGGGCCGAGCCGTTGATGTCACCGCCGTCCTGGTCGACCACCAGGTAGCGGATGCGGCCCTGGGTATCGTCCACCAGGGCGTCGGCGACCCGGCCAATGGTCTGGCCGCCGCTGATGTGGGCGGGCTGGCCGACCGGGTTATGCATTCCAGCCTGCTGGAAGTCCTGGCTGTGGCGGCTGGAGATCTCGGACAGTCGGTGTAGGTGCGGCATGGTGGTCTCCTTGGTGATGCGGGGGCCTGGGTCACAGGCCTGATGGCTTCCGGTTGAAACGAGGAACTGCTTAGCGAGAGGACAGTCTGGCACCGTTGAATCCATGGTGAGAAGGTCACTGCTGACACCCAGGTGCAGTTTTAAGCAGTGACACTGCGGTCACGGGAAAGGGTTCGTGCTCACTGCCATCCGGAAGGGCAGTTTCTCCTGGTGGTCCTGAACCGCACCGGACGTCTGTGTCTTCAGCCAGCTGGCATGCGTCAGTCGGGTTCCTTGTGGGGATGCCTCGCGTTTCCACGGAGCAACCCCGGGAATCAATTGGGACTCAACTGTTCCCATCTCGAACGCCTTCAAAGTTGAAGAGGATTTCATAGGTGTCATTCCCTTCACGCTCGACACTCCATTCCAGGCGGTTCTGCCCGCGCGTATAGACCGCGGCCACCTTGTCCCGTTCCGGTACTCCACCGGACATCCGGTTGAAGCCCTGCTTGGCGAACTGCTCGCGGTAGAACTCGTTCATCTGCGCGAGACTCAGGCCAGAGCGTACTTTGACCGTGAAGTCCTCGTTCTCCTGATTGACATCATCCACGATGGCCCCGGCGGGCACGGACAGCTGGATTCTCTCCGGGTCATTGCGCAACTGGTCCGTGATCATCACCGGGCCGTACAGGACGTACCCAAGCTGTTCTGGGGTACCGTCCTTGAGGAGAAGCGATGTGTTGCCCTGAGTACCGGCTTGAACTCCGCTCAGGTTGAGCATGGCACGGTAGGCGTTGCTCGATGACTTCATCACCCGCAGTTCCACCGTGTCGTTGGCCCTGCTGTACACCGCGCGGTAAGTATTGTTCGTGAGATCAACGGACATGCGTTTGAATCCCTGTTCACGCAGTTGATTGTCATGGTGCGTATACAGGGCACTCACGCTGGCCATGGAGCGCGACGCCAGGGTAATGGTGCGGTTGTCGTACTTCACACCCAGCACCTGGCTGTTCGGGGGTGGCGCGAAACGCAGATTGGCAGAGTTCTCGTTGAGGCCCTGGAGAAAGCCGGGGCTATAGACCGTCCAGGGCATATCCAGGGTCGAACCGGACAGGACTGCCCGTTGCGTCTGAGCCTGAGCCGTGACGGCCAGAGGGGCGAGCAGCGCGAGAGCGGATGTCAGGATACGAATGGTATTCATGGTGGTCTCCTTTGGTATGAACTTTCAGGGTGGTGGCGCAAGCCGTGCACGCTGCCCTAACTGACGCATCGGAAGATCCCCCTTCCAAAAGGTCCTCCGCGTCATTCAGCTGGGTTCTGGTGCCGCTCAGGCCCCCTGCTTGGACCCGAACGATGCTTGCGCCCTGGCCTCCAGGCAACCCACCTGTGCCACGGTGGCGTCAGGAGGTTAATCCCAGGGGTCCCGACCAGAGGCCTGGCCTTTCCAGGGAGGTCAGGTGAGTCGGAGCCCACACGGGTGGATTTCAGGTGCGAATGCAGCCTGCTCCTGAAGACCACGGCCACAGTAGTTCCGTGCCCTGAAGTTGGACTGTTTTCAAGTTGAAGCCCGGCTGAACCGTTCGTGGTGTCTGCGTGAACAGGAGTAAACTGAAGGTCAAATACCTTGGAGGGTTGATCTGATGCAGCGAATCCTGGTGGTCGATGATGATCCAGGCATCACGAGTATGCTGCGCCGGGGCCTCGCCTACGACGGTTATACGGTGAATGTGGCCGGATCAGGAGAGGAAGCCCTCGAAATCGCACGTACTCATCCTCCGGATCTGGTGGTCCTCGACGTAATGATGCCGAACATGGACGGCCTGCAGGTCCTCTGGCGTTTGCGTGCCGAAGATCCACAGCTTTGCGTGATCCTGTTAACCGCGAGGGACGCGGCGGAGGACCAGGTGGGCGGGCTGGAGGCTGGGGCCGATGATTATGTGGTCAAACCCTTCACGTTCGAGATTCTGCGTGCCCGTATTCGTGCCCTGCTGCGCCGCTCTGAAGGCGGGACGGCTGACGTGCTGTCCTTCGGCAATATCGTCGTAGACGTCACGAAGCATCAGGTCTGGCAAGGCGAACGGGAAGTGATCCTGACCGCACAGGAATTCAAGGTCCTGCGGGTCTTTGTTGAGCAGCCAGAACGCGTGATGAGCAAATCCATGCTCCTGAGCCAGGCGTGGGACCCGGACTACGACGGGGATGACAATATCGTGGAGGTGTACGTCAAGCAGCTCCGCCAGAAACTGGAGGTGAACGACGAATCCCGTGTGATTCACACCATCCGCGGAGCGGGCTACGTGCTGCGTGCCTAGTAACGTTGTCTCCATCCGCCTGCGTCTCGCCCTGTGGTACGGCATTCTCAGCGCCACAGCTCTGTTCCTCATGGCGTTCTTCAGCTACGCCCTCTTCACGCGGAGTCAGTACGTCGCTCAGGATCAGGTTCTCAGGCTCAGTGCCCGGCACGTCGCTGCAGGCGTGCTGGGCGCGGGTCGGTCGTACATCCTGGACACAAAACCAGATAGTGCCAATATCGTCCTCCGGCTGTACAACGCTAACGAACGTCTCGTGCAGGCCACGCCGGGCGCGGAGCAGGTGCCCCCAGCATCACCTCGAGCGACCATCACTGCGCCCGCCGGACCCGCTTACGATTCAGCGGCAGCCCTGGTGCCTGCCCTTCGTGCGAACCCAGTGCAGTCCAGCAGGAACGCGTTCGGAATCCTCATGGTCAAGGGTGAACGCTGGCGGCAGTATGTACTCCCCTTAAAAAAAGAGGACCGCCTCCACGGGTTCGTGGAAGCGCTCACTCCTCTCGGACCGCTCGACCGTGCGGTCCGGGACCTGAGAAATCTGCTGTTCTCCCTGGGGGCGGTTTCGCTGATCGCTGTCATCGGCCTGGGAGGAAGCATTGCCAAGCGGGCCCTGGCACCTGTCGCTCGCCTGACCAGTACGGCTGGGGACATCGCGCAGTCTGGCGACCTCTCTCGCCGCGTCGGTCCGGTGGAACACCCGGATGAACTCGGGCGACTCGCCCTGACGTTCAACGAGATGCTCGGCAGTCTCCAGGCGTCATCTCAGGTTCAGCAGCGCTTCCTGGCGGACGCTTCCCACGAACTTCGTGCGCCGTTGACCATCATGCAGGGCAACCTGGAACTCCTGAGACTGCATCCCGACATGGACCCTCAGGAGAAGCACGAGATGCTGAGCGACGTTGAAAAGGAAACCACGAGGCTTGCCCGGCTCGTCTCGGACATGCTCCTCCTCGCCCGGCGGGATGCCGGGGTGCCCTTCCGCGCCGCACCCCTGGACCTCTCCAGGATTGCGCTTGAAGCCTTCAGGAACGCCCAACGCCTGGCGGGTGGGCAGGTCGTTCAGGCCACCGTCGCACCTGGTGTTCGTGTCTGCGGTGATCCCGACCGACTCCGGCAACTCATTCTGATCCTGCTGGACAATGCTCTGAAATTCACGCCCGCAGGCCGGTCTGTCGACCTCATCGTCCTAGAAGACCAGAACCATGTCCTGCTGGTGGTCCAGGATGAAGGGGCGGGCATTCCGGCCGCCGATCAGGCGCACGTCTTTGAGCGGTTCTACCGGGCGGATCCAGGACGGGGTCGGGATCCTGGCGGGACTGGTCTTGGCCTGCCGATTGCGGCCTGGATTGTGGAGCAGCATGGGGGCCGCATCGAGTTGAAAAGCGGGGAAGGTCAGGGAACACGGGTTGAGGTCACCCTCAAGCGCGAGACCTGAGCGTACCCTCACTTCCCCGCTTCGGCAGGACGACCACAAGTAGCACTCTGGACTCTGCCCCGAGTTCAGGTCATGGGCCACGTAATTCCTGGACCGTTGACACCATGGGGCCCTCTAGGTGATTGAGAGAAGAGCGGCGGGTGGCCCATTTACGTGTCCACTGGGATCCTCCGGTACCGGCTGCGAAGCAACTCGTAGAGGCCAAAGGCGACGAGCCCGACCGCTATGAAGCTTAAGAGCCACTGTCCATATGGACCATTCTCCACGGCCCGCAGGGCTTCCCTGAGCCCTCCTGCTCTCTCCGGACTGAAATCCCACGCGGCCTGAATAAAGAAGATACCGACGATTCCGATCACCAGGCCTCGTGCAGCGATGCCAAGGCGGCCAATGGTCGTGATGAGGCGCCGCTGCGTTTCATGGCCGCCTACCAGTTCCAGACGCTTCATGAACATGCCGGAGTACGCCACGTAGCACAGGTTCAGGGCGACAGCCACCACGACGAGGCCACCAAGTCCGACGAGGAGCTGTCCGAAGGGCAGGGAGAGCAGCCATTCTGTCCAGTCATCCTCGGCATTCAGGTTCTGGCGGTCTGGACTATCGAACAGGACCAGGACGGTTGCAAAGTAGGTCAGGCTGGCGTAGGCACCTGCACTCAGGAGCAGACCGAGGCGCTTGGCGACCCCTTTCAGGGTGCGGGGGTACCGCTCGGGGTTCACAGTGGCCCGGAAGCCTTGCCACAGGGCGTACCCGAACAAGCCAGCGGCGGTGATGGCCAGGGTTACCTGTCCGAACAGGTCCTCCCCAATCATTTCGAGAACGCCACGGGTTCCTGGCGGGTGGATCGTCACCAGGATTGCCGCCTTGGCGGTGAGCACGCCAAGCGTGATGTAAACCATTCCTTTCACGAAATAGCCGAGACGTGCCAGTACTTTCATCCAAGAGGTGGGGTCAGGTTGATGGCCTTTCGTTTCCCCAGAGCTATTCATCACTCCACACTAAATGCAGAGCGGAAAAAGGTGTTATCAATTTAGTGTGGTTATCTATAAAGGGTGAGGTTTCTCGCAAAACAATAAGTAGATCAGGAGTGGATAACGGTAGATACATGGCGGGATGTAACGGTCCAGCACGGGCTTCTTGAACCGAATTAGATGTTGGGCTGAATCCCAGCTGAATACTTGCTTAGGCGGACAAAATACTTTCTGGTGTCTGGAATCATCCATGGCAGATATATTCGACTTGTCGCTGCAGATGAGCCCATGACTGATGTAAGGCTTTGTTATTAACAATAAAGGCTGGCATTGTAGATATAAGCCATGACTCAAAGATATTACACTGTACAGAAAACACCAAAATTTTATCGTGCTGTGCTGCCGAACGCAATCAGAGTTCCAAATTCCTATGACCACATTCACTTTTGGAGGTGAATTGTGCTACGTACTTTCACACCAGGTCTGCTTGCAGTCACTATCCTTTTAGGTGCCTGCGAACAGCAGACCAGTCAACGCACTCCCGTGACTGCCTCAGTCCCTGCTTCTGCACCCGCTGAATCAGCGGCTCTGGAGTACGAGGAGAACACCATCTCAGTCACAGACGAGAGCCAGAACGGGGTGGTGTTCATCACGCGTCGCAACCAGATGCCCGGGACCGGCATGGACTCCAGCGAAGCAGGCGAAGACGCCTCCGGCCAGGATGTCACGGGCACGGGTTCCGGGTTTTTTGTCGACGACCAGGGATTCATTCTGACGAACTTCCACGTGGTGGAAGGAGCCCAGCAAGTGACCGTGCATCTGCCTGACCGGAAGAGAGAATTCCCGGCCCGGATTGTCGGTGTGGCTCCCGAGTACGATCTGGCGCTCCTTCAGACCACAGACATCCCCGACGACCTGTACGACCCACTGGAGCTGGGCGACAGTGATCAGGTGCGAGTCGGGGCGAAAGCCATCGCGATGGGGTCTCCGTTCGGCCTGGAATTCTCCGTTACTCAGGGCATCGTTTCAGCCAAGAACCGGGTGGTTCCGACCGGCATCAACGGCATCCCGCAGAACAGCATCCAGACTGATGCGGCCATCAATCCCGGGAACTCAGGCGGCCCGCTCCTGAACAGTGCTGCTGAGGTGATCGGGATCAATACGATGATCCTTTCCCCAGGAACGGCGGCCTCCGGTACGGGTCAGAACGCCGGGGTTGGATTTGCCATCCCGATCAATACTGCTAAGGCGATCCTGCCACGCCTCAAGGCAGGAGAAACAGTCAACGTACCCCGGATTGGCGTCACGGGCATTCCAGTCGCGTTGCTGCCAGGCGAGGTGCGTCAGGAGTTCAACCTTCCGGATGATGGTGTGCTGGTGCAGGAGGTCTCCCCAGCAAGCCCTGCGGCGGGTGCCGGACTTCAAGGCGGCTTGCGGCGTCTTGAACTGGGGGAGGCAGCGCTCCTGATGGGCGGTGACGTCATCACGAGGATTGCCGGACAACCGGTCACGACCCTGCAGGACATCCAGACGGCACTTGTTTCCCAGCAGGGTGGAGGAACGGTCGAACTCATGATTCAGCGTGATGGCGAGACACGTGAACTCGTGTTGAACCTTGCTGCCAGGAACGTCGAATGACCTCTGCCGGAATCAGAGTGCGCAAGACCTGGCCTCAAGCCTTCCGGGTCGTCTGGTCCTCCCTGGTGATGGTCAGCGTGAGTGCCATGCTCCTGCCGGCAGGGGCTCTCCCCACAGCACAGGAAAGCGCAACGTGGAGTACCTCCGCCATGGCAGGCGCGCAGTACATCATTCTTCCCCCGCGGATTGAAGGGAAGCCCAAGGGCCTCACCGAGCAGCAACGCACGATCGTGCTCAACTCCATGCGTCATGACCTGGCCGGTTCGCTGAAACGCCGTTACCCCAAAGCGACAGTGGGCACGACACCCGCAGGCCAGGATGTGATCACGGTCACTCCTGTCATCCAGGCTCCAAAAGTTCTGCTTCCCTGGGGAAAACTCGATTTGAAGCTGATCTTCGAACGGAAGAACGGTCAGCAACTCCTGCTGAAGCAGCAGTTCACCCTGTTGAGTCTCTGGCAACAGCAGGATGACGCCGCGAAATACGCCTACGACAAGCTCATTAACAGTTTGCCATAACTTTCAAAGCTGAAGGAGCGGCACCTGGCACCTACCTGATTCGTCCAGTGCTTCGCAAGCAGGCACAGGATCAGCGACTTGAGATCAATCCGCATGTTGTCACTTCTCCTCTGCGCTTCGTTTCCCCAAGCCGTTCAGAGGAGCGCGCCAAACGCACAACCCAGACCAGGAGGTTTCTATGATGCGTCTCGCTCTGCTGATGTTAAGTCTGGTGCCAGGCTCAGCCTTCGCCCAGATGAACCATGAACGCCTGCTCTCAGGCACCACGCTTGGCCTGCCCTGGGGCCTCTATTCAGGGGCTAAATCCCGGCCGCAGAAGGACGAATCCCGCCTGCAGCTGAGCGCTCGCTCTGGAGCCAGGGTGCTCGGTGCTAAATATGACGCCGGCACCCAGTCGGCGCTGCTGTCTTATCGCGACAACCTGAATGCGCGTCACGCGCTGGAGGTTGCCGTGGATCAACTGCAACGCCAGGGGTTTGAGCTGACGTTCAGGTCCTGGCTTGGGGAAGGCAGGGCGCAAGCGCTCCTGCGACGCAATGAACGTCTCCTGGAGGTCCGCATCATCCAGGTCGCTGAGCAAGTGACGCAGGCGTTGTACCGCTTCCGGGACGGGAATCTTCCAGAACGTCTGATGGTCAGTCAGTTGCCGTTCGACCTGGAGGTGTACGCCGCCCCGTTGACCTGAAGACCATGCAGGCAGAACGCGGACGTCTGCTCCTAACCCCTCCAGCGGACGTTCCTGTTGATCTCGCCAGTTACCGCAACGGCGTCGTCAGTCTGCAGTTTTATGGTGACTTTTCCTTGTCGCAGCTCACGGCCTTCTAGCTTCCGTTCTTCATCTCGCAGGGATTTATCGAGAGCGGCGATACGCGGGAAGGCGCCACCGAGGCGACATACCGATTTGCACGAGGCGATGAGCGGTTGACGGTTGAACTCCAAGCGAGAAGGTCCACCAACCGAGCCCGGGTCGACTTGCAGTTCCAACGGTGACCGCAGGCTCTGGCGAGGTCAACTTCTCGGAGAAGGTGAGAAATGGCAGATTTCGCGGAACTGGTGAATGAGGCACGCGTCCGGCACCTGAAGAAGGTTCAGCAGAGGGAACAAGCAAAAAGTTACGTTCACGACGTCATGAATCAAGCACGGGAGCAGATTGAGGCCAGTGGAGGCACTCTGACCGACGCCGAGAACTGGAGTTACCACGGTCTCCTCGCGTTCAACCACTACACGTTGTCGTTCCCGGCGGATATCGGTGTCTCTGATATGGAACTGGAGGTCGGTGGCCGGGCGCTGCCAGAAGCAGGGTACGAAATCGTGGTGGGTCACCCGGAGAACCCGATAGTCGTGAACGACCATCTAGAGGGTGTGGCTGTCGTGTTCGACTATGTCAGGGAGGCAATGCCAAACTGAGGAACTTGCGCAGCAGGCGGGCAGGGTGAATCCGGTCCGCTTTGAATTTCTGGTGATCACACCCCGTCGGAGCAGGCCTCCATGGCTACCGGCTCTCAGCGGTGGATGTTCATGATCAGAAGCAATCCCACCCAGGTCGACGGTTCAGCGGTGAGGAACGTGCGGAAGTTCAATCCGCGCGACGCGGAAACGTGCCGGGGTGTCTGGATTCGGTTCCCTGAACCACAGAGACACTGCCACCCGACTCCAGGACGGCCAACCGCACCTGCGCCACATCACTGACCCCCTGGCTGCGCAGCTGCTGTTCCAGGGACTGTCTGGAGACGCGTGCCCGGCGCATCACCGCCTCACGGTACTGGCCGTACTCGATCAGGACCACCGGGGGATTGTCCACCACGTCGTGAAAACGCTGGGAGCGGGCGCTCAGGAAGGAGGTGGCCCACTGCAGCAGCGCCAGGCACAGCAGGGCGAGTGCGCCCTCAGTGAGGTTCCGGCCCATGATCGAACTGGCGACCAGTGAGCCCGCCGCGACGTTGATCAGGAAGTCGAAGGAAGTGAAGGACGCGAATGTGCGCGCGCCAAAGCCGCGCGCGATAAAAATCACCAGTATGTAGAGCAGGACCACCGAGAGGATGACGCGTACGAGGAACTCCACGGACCAGCCGCCCTGCGGCGTCAGAAGGTCCTGCAAGACCGACAGCCACATGTCCATAGGGCACGTTATCCCACAAGCCGCCTGTCCAGATGCGGGTGTGACAGTTCACCCTCCCCGGAACGGATTAGCGCGCCACCCTCAGCCGCTTGGCCAGAAGTCCTCCCAGGAACGTTCTTCTTCAGGACGGCCGTATGACGGCTCTGAAGTCCAGTCTTCTTCAGGTGCGGTCCCTGGGGATCCTCCGCCCAGGTCTTCTTCCCATGGACTCACCTCATCCGTGGGAATGCCGTCATCCGACCACCCGTCCGTGTCTCCCCAGGAGTCCGCCGAAGGCGCTTCCAGGGGAAGTCTCTCCTCAGGAACCGGCAGGTCCTCCGGGTTCGGAACGGGCGCCGGGTCCTGGCCCTACCCGCGCGTTGAGGCACCATCACGAAGCCGATGAGACACGTGCAATGGCGCGGAGGAACACGCCTCTCTACACCCAGAAGATCCGCCCTATGGATTTCTTCCCTGTTTCCGACCAGAACGAATGAAGTGAGGCGGTAAACGATTGATCTGCGTTCCTTTCCTTTAGAAGGCAGATCTCCGTCAGCCTCCGTAACAGCTGATTTCGCAGCGACGGCTAGTCCGGCGCACACCCTCACAGCGTGGAAAGCTCAAGAAGCAGCGGAGTGATCATCCGTCATCTTCGTCTTGAGGTGCTCGTGGATCGCCATCACTTCATGGAGGACGTACCGTTGTTCATCGACCAGTAACGGCTGGGGCCGTCTGTGTATGACGTCCAGGCGGCGCAACGCCTCCTGATCACCCAGATCCTCAGCTAAGGACCGGGTGGAGGATAACGCGCGGACCAGCAGGAGACTCGGCACAGTGCATGGATCATGACCATCCCACCAGTGGCTGACCTGTCTGACACATGAAGCGTCGTACAGCGATTATCCCCGGCTCACGAGAATGGGTTCAAGGCGGCGCAACTGAACACTCATCCCCGGCCTCATTCTTGCCGGTTCATCTGCTTTGACATCTGAGTGGTCGGCAGGCTCCGCCCCTCCACCCTCCGGGTGGACGCGCCTGGTGCGGGACTCCTTTGGGCCCAGCGGGCTTTCCCTGTCCTCGCGGGCACCGTGAAGCGTTCAGCCTGGACGCAGATCCAGCACGACGACTTCCGCGTGAGCACCCCAGCGGAATGGAACGCCACTCACTCCGGCACCAGTTGACACGTACGCCTGGACCGGTGCCGTTACCCAGCCTTTGAGGAAGCGGGACCCGCACGGCGTGTGCCGGTATAGCCACGCGAGCCCTGGAACCGCGACCTGACCTCCGTGGGTATGGCCGCACAACGCCAGGCCCACGCGGTCCGGTGGGACACTGGGCAACACGTTCGGGTGATGGCTCAGGAGCAGGCACGCGCCCGCCCGGGGACGCGCCTGTAAGGCCCCTTCCACGTCAGGATTCCCCCTCAGGAGACTGTCCACGCCCGCGAGGTACAGGTCATCGCGCAGAAGAACACCGCGGTTGCACAGGACCTGCACGCCGGCGGCCTGAAGTTGAGTTTCGAACGACGTCAGGTGACCGGGAAAGCGGAGGTGGTCATGGTTGCCCCAGACTGCCCAGACGCCCAAGGGTGGGCGCAGGGCCTGCAGGGGCCGCAGCAGTCCCGCCACATCTCGGCCTGGCTGGTGCTCGTCCACCAGGTCGCCCGTGATCACCACTACGTCCGGATCCGCCTCACTCGCTGTACGAACCCACCGCCAGACCTGCCAGGACGGGACGAGCGCGCCGTAATGCAGGTCCGTCAGGTGAACGACACGCACGGGGCGGGTGAGCCCGGGCAGGTCAGTGGTCAGTTCTCGAACCTGAAATTGGTACGCGCCCCAGACCATCCGCGTGAACAGGAGGGCCAGGGCGGTCATGCCCAGCCGGAACGGCGACCACGACGCAGCCACCTGGGTCATTGCGGTGGTCCCTGAACTCCGGACGGACGGTCTCATTGGCTGTCCAGCCTCTCATATCCAGGGTGGGAGCACTCATGGCTGAGTGTTCATCCCGCTGGTCACGGTGGGGGGCGACGTGACCTGGGCGGCAGGTCTGCTGACGGGCGAGGCGCCGACAAGGAATGGCTGCACCTGACCCCGGCCCTGATGTTGAGCCTGCGGGCTTCACGTCAGCCCAGGTGCTGCTCCTGCTCCCAGGCCAGTGGTTGGTCCCGTTAAGCTGCGGGCGTGACCGTTCCCCCCTCGGAGCACGAGCAGCAGCATCAACGCTGGGAACTCCTGCGGCGCCTCGACCGCCTCACGAACGTTCCCATGACCCTGCTGGCCTTCGTCTGGCTCGCCCTACTGATCGTGGACCTCACCCCCTTCTGGCAGACCGTCAGCAACCTGATCTGGGGGCTGTCCATCCTGGACTTCCTCCTCGCCCTCCTCGTGGCTCCCGACCGGTCGCGCTACCTGCAGGCCAACCTGCTGACCGCCTTCTCGTTGCTCCTGCCTGCCCTGCGCATCCTGAGGATCTTCCGGGCCTTCCGCGCCCTGCGGCTTCTGCGCGCGACCCGCTCGATTAACCTGTTGCGGCTCCTGACGTCACTGAACCGGGGCCTCAAGGCCGTGGGCGGGGCGGTCCGGCACCGGGGCCTGGGCTACGTGGTCCTGCTGACCGTGATCCTGACGCTTGGCGGCGCCGCTGGCATGCTGGCCTTCGAGCGCTCGGAGACGCCCGGCAGGCCGGGGTTGAACACGTACCCGGAAGCGTTGTGGTGGACGGCGATGCTGATGACCTCACTGGGATCGGATTACTGGCCGGTGAGCCTGGAGGGGCGCCTGCTCACGTTCCTGCTGGCCCTGTACGCGCTGGCGGTGTTCGGGTACATCACGGCGGCCATCGCCAGTCTGTTCATTGACCAGGACAGGAAGCAGGCACCGGCAGACGAAAAAGAGGTGGTCAGCCTGTAGAGCGAGTTGCGGGCCATCCGGCAGGAACTGGTCACCCTGCGCGCTGACCGGCCCGGCCCGCAGGACCTGTGAACGTTAGTTCTGCGGCTCCGGGTGGGTGACTTCAATGGTTAACCAGCCTCGAAGCAGACCCCCGTAAAAAATCATCATTTTGCTGGTCGACGCTTTCAGTGGCCCTCCCATCTGCGGTCGTTTCAGCTTCATTTCTGACAATACCGTCGTCCTCTGCCGGAGTAGTCAGAGCGTCATGTCGTAAACGGGAGGATCTGTTCAGAGGGGCCCGGGAGGGTGACACGTCCAGACGGTTCAGGTTTCTGATTCCAGCTGCATCCTGAATGAGCCGTTCTCGGGCGATAATCCCGCGGCAGGGCTCAACCATCGCTGATGTAATTGGTTCAGGATCACGATCAGGTCGTCCGGGTCAACTGGCTTGACAAGGTATTCTAAGGCCCCTGCGGCCAGGCAGGCGGCCAGGTCTACCGGTTCGGCGGACGTGGTGAAGACCACGACCGGGATCTGGCGCAGGTCCTCGTCCTCCTGCATGGCGCGCAGCACCTCCAGACCATTAACTCTGGGCATGTTCAGGTCGAGCAGCACCAGGGTAGGCCGGACCCGCTGCTGCCGGAGCGCATCGAGCGCCTCTGCGCCATCCTGAGCCACCTGAACTTCGCAGCAGATGTCGCTGGCTTTCAACGCGATCTGGGCGAGTTCCAGGTCGAGCAGGTTGTCTTCAACGAGCAACACGAACGTCTTCACGTGCCTCTGCTGCATGTGGCTCCCTCGTGTGGTGGTCAGCGAAATCCTGAAGGCGAAGAGAAACTTATGCAGTCACCGCCTTGTCCTGCGCTGCTGGTTGTGCGTCATGCCTTCAGATGTCAGGAGTGGAGCTAAAACCGGGCTCGCTTCTGGTGATCATGAGTCACCTGCAGGCGAAAGAACGGGGGCAAGGCGCGATGATTCCCCACGACTGGGGAGTGGAGCGGGAGCACGACGCGCCCGCTCCACTGGCCTGCAGGCTCCCGGGATTTACATGAGCTTCTTGTGGTTCCTGGAATCCGTAGTCACGGGCGCCTGGGGGCCAGAATGGGCGTCCACCGGACGGGTCGGAGTGGTGGACGGCGGCGAACTCGGGGCAACGGCACTGGTGTGGGTGTCGGCCGGTGCTGCTGGCGGGTCGCCCGTAGCGTTCTCCTGAACGCGGCTCATCACCTGCCCGACAGCCTGCTGCGTTTCCTGCATGGCGTCACGCAGGGCCGGGCGAGGATCTTCGCCCTTCTTGACATGATCAACCCCTTCATGCAACGACTCGCCGGCCTGCTGGAGGTGCTTGCGGGTGTCCGGGCTGAGCTTCTCGGCGTAGGTCCTCAGTTTCTCCTGAACCTGGGGTTGACGCGCCAGGTAGTACCCGCCCCCAGCCAGGAGCAGGAGAATCCACGGGATGCCGCCCCGGCGGGCACAGACGTCCACGGTCATGTGATTCAGGCTGGTGGCCAGCCTCCGGAGTTCCGCGTCCTGCTGGTCGAAGTGCTCGTGGATGAGGTGCTCCAGCTGCTGGTGGTGGCGGCCGATCTGGTTCTTGACTTCTGTCTGCACCAGGGCGCGAAGGTGCGCTGAATCCGGGGTGCGGGACGGTGATGGACGGTGGTTCTGCAGGGCGTCATGAGCGGCATTGCACATGGTGTCCTCCGCTGAACTCAGGGTGTGCATGACAGCGCCGACACCGCCCGCCAGTGCCCCTGGAAGGGGTCGGGCCACGTCGGCCACCGTGTCTACCAGGGTGGCTGCTCCGTGCTGAACGCCTGAAGCCACGCTTTGAGCGTTGTCAGCGGCCAGGTGACCTGCACTGCACTGGCCAGGGTGCCGCGCAAGTTCCGGAGGGATCGGCCCAAGGCTTGGGACAGGCACTGGCGGTTGTCCTGCCGGCTCAGCAGGAGCGCGGTCAGACTGCCGATGACGGCGCCGCCAGTAAGGGTGAGCGAGCGGGTGGCGGTTCCGGTACGGGTTGGCTTGTAGTTCAGTGGTGCTTGCATGAGGGTCCCCTTTCTGGATGACCCAGGGCGCAGGCGAGAATTCAGTGCGGGCAGCATCCTTCGAATGTCACTTCAAGGAGCTGGGCCTGCTGCCGGTCAACCATCTGGACGATAGGGACCGCTATGTTTTCAGAAGTTGAAGTTGAGCTGACGTCGATACAACAGCACCGGGTCTCCCTGCTGCTCAGCCGACACAGACCGGTCGAGGTTGTGCTCTACGCCATGTCCAGCAGCTACCGTGACCTGAGAGGGAAATGCAAGCTGTGGGAATTTGAGGACGGTTTTATTCGCAGACTGGAAAGCGCTCTGGACACAGTGCGGGAGTTCAGGTCCGTGCCCGTGCCCAGTGGTACGAAGGCCCGAACGGAACTGGGCATGTCCTACACCGGTACACTCACCAGTCACTTCCGCGTCACCGGAGATTCGAGTGAGCAACGAATTCTGTGCAACACCCATACCCGGGACATCAGATACTTGGCGGCTCGACTTGATGTGTCCCCCGAGCAGGTGGAGGCGTTTCTCCGGACCTTCCACAACGCCGTGAAGACGACGCTGACTTCGTACGCCAGTGTTCAGAGCGTGGTTCAAGAGCGGCCCCGAAACAAGTCTACGGATAAGCCGATTCCTCAGACCAGCAGCCAGCTTGAGGCGGGCATTTCCTCGCTGCTGACCCCGACCAGGCCGCATTCAGCGCCTGCCTATGCCGGACCCAACAACAAGATCGCGGAGTTCGATGCCTGGCAGGCGCAGGTCCTGAAACCGGTGCTGACCCGGGTCGCCGGTACACTCAGTCGGCACGACGGGATCTACGCGAGAGTCGCAACGCTGAAAAACGGAATGGAACTCGTCATTTCCGGCGAGGTGGTTCAGTCGGTCACCGATTCCGGCACCACCAACATCCGGTTTTCTGTCACTGGCACCTTCAGTGGCGACCGCCATCAGGTGAAACTGTCGACCAGCGGAATCAAGTGGGAGTACGCCCACCAACTGGGCACCAGCCTGTCGGGACAGGGCGCGATGAACCACAAGCCTGGAATCTACGACCTCGCTTCCCGGTGGCCGGACAGCGAGTTGCACGTGAAGATCCTTGAAGATGTGTCGGCCATCCTTCAGTAGGCTCAAGCCATGAACCACCGCAAACGCCTTCGCTCCTGAGGCTGATGCAGGAAGTTCGATTGACGGCATGAACAAAGCACTGGGTCACCCCCAGAACCTTTGAACCCACAGAGGGAGCCGCGAGGCTCCCTTCTTCTTTGCGCCCCACAGCCTGAACCTTGCTTGACACACGTGCGCCCCATCATCGTAGAAGGCATGAATCCCCCAGGACGAGAACCCTCATGCTTGTAAGCGGTCTCCTGCAGGAACGCACCGCCCTCGGCGGTGTCATCCGCGACTTCCAGGGTCGCACCCTCGCCTGGATCGGTACCCTCCCTGAACCCGCCATACCCGGCGACTACCTCCAGGGTCACGGCGAACTCACCCGCGAGCACAGCATGGCCGTGCGCACTGTGAAGATCATCGCGCGTGGCACTGAACCCGCTGAGACGTACCTCGCCCACTTCGTTAAAGGCGTGGGCCCTGCTATCGCTCGGCGTATCACGACCGATCTCGGGCTAGCAGCACTGGACAAGCTCGCGCACGGCACTATCCCTGAGAACGTTCCGGAGAAACTTCACCTGCCGTTACGGGACGCCTGCCGGAGCAAAACCTGGGAGCAGATGGCCGCGCTCTTCCTGCTGTTGCCCGGGCCATAGCCGGAGGGGTTGAGAAAGCCGAAATCAGGCGCCGTGTGCCGTACACCCACCAATCAACTCAGTCCTGCTCCCCCTATCTTCACGACTCCAGCGTGTTAGCCCGCTCCAGCTCACTCAACGCACGCTTGAAAACGTTCACCGTTCCTGCCCCATGCAACACCAGACGCACCCTCAGGGCAGGGTGAGACGCCAGGAACGTCCGGATGGTCTCCAGCGTTACCGCCGCTGCTTCCGGCAGCGGGTACCCGTACACGCCCGTACTGATCGCGGGAAACGACACGGAATCGCACCCGTGTTCGACAGCCAGTCGAAGGCTCTCGCGGTACGCTCCAGCCAGCAGGGCGGCCTCTCCCTGCTGGCCACCCCGCCAGATGGGACCGACCGCATGAATCACGTACTGCACGCCCTGACGGGCCAGGTCAAACGACGGGGTGATCACTGCAGTGCCCGTCGGGGTACCCCCCAGTGTTCGGATTGCCCGGAGCAGCTCCGGTCCGGCCGCCCGGTGGATGACGCCGTCAACCCCACCTCCCCCGGCCAGTTCCTTGTTTGCGGCCGTGACCACGGCGCAGGTGGTCTCCTGACTGATGTCTGCCTGCACGAGTTCCAGTGGCATAGGGTCAGGCTACCGGGCGACTGCGCACTGGTGAGGTGGCGCAACCTCTAGGGGGAGCGCGGCCTTGGGTCTGTGCCTTCCGTGCTGCTGCCCGGGCCATGCCGGAAAGGGCTGGCGCTGGAGGGGAAAGGGGGAGGAGATAGGGTGGAGGGGGATGGAGAAGGCAGGGGGTGTGAGTCTGCATTCTATGGTCGTCGCCCACCCGTCCGCTGTGGATTCCCCCGTGCTGATCTCAGATTGGGACACGTCAGACCACGACAGAGCGGTTACTGAACCGTGACCGAGCCGGTATCCACGGTGACGTTCAGGATGACCCGGGTGTGGGCCGTGGCGTAATTGTCGGTCTGGGCGGCATCGTTGACCTGTGAACCCTCCTTGAGGGCGCGGCCCTGGAACTTCACGTAGCCCTGGCCAAGGCGGGACTGAACACGCAGGCCGACGCTGGACGGCACCTTGATCATCAGGTCACCTTGGCCGATGGCGACCGTGCCGGTCATTGCGGCGGTGCCCAGCGCCAGCTTCACGTCGCCCGTGGTGTGCGTCAGGGCCAGCGAAGGCACATTCAGACCCCGCAGGTCCAGGCGGATGTCGCCGGCGTTGTGCCGGACCTTCAGGCTGACCGGTGTGGCAGGACTCAGGCCGAGGGCCCAGTCGCCGACCTCGCGTCCAGCGCTGACCAGCGCGACCCCGGACTGCACGCGCACGTTCGGAGCCTTCAGGGTGGGCGAAGCGTTGTCGTGCCGGGTGATGGACAGGTCTCCGGCGCCGTGCGTCAGGGTGAGATGCACCGAGCGGTAGGACGCGGCAGCGAGGGCGGTGCCGAGGGTCAGGGCCAGTGGCGCGAGCAGCTGAGCAGAGCGGGTGTAGGTCATGGAGGGCTCCGGTCGTCGTGAGAGCGGTCAGGTCAGGCGTGCCTGCCTATTGTCCGGGTCAGGGACGAGGTGGGCAAGCAGATGTGGGGCGCGTCACGCCAGATAGAAGCGATACGTGGGCACCAGCGCAGCACGCTCGAGCGACCAGAAGATCCCTGTTTGCCCAGTCTCGCTGCACCTGCCACAGTGAGGAATGAACAAAGACAACGGCACGGTGCCCCCCACCGGGACCGAAGGCGATGACACGGACCACTGGCACCTCACCGACGAATACTACTTCTACGTCCCAGGCGCACCTGAGGGGCTGGAACGGTATGGCTTCCCTCCCACCGCTCCTGGCGCGACGGAAGGCCGCTATGAAGGCAGCGAGGTCCGCTGGTTTTTCGACGGCACGCATACGCGTGTTCATGTACACCGGGGCAGGATGAGTGCCAGGATTGCCAGGGCGCTGGACGAGATCGACGACGCTGACGTCGCTGTTATGCCCCCGCCCCCTTAAACCCGACCCGGCGATGGAACCTGGCAGCACCTTCTGCATCATTCAGCCGGAGAATACGCCGTCACTCCGGCTCGCCGGGAACATGGGATTCCACCCTGAGCGGATGGTCAGTCACGCAGCACAGGACTGGCAGGTTCTGCTCAGACACGACAGGCAGGGCACGGGGCTGGCGACGGTATAGGACGTACGCAAGTTCAGCATCATGCTGCTGGTCCTTGTGTTCTGCTGTTGATGTGTCTCCTGCTCAGTCGTTCCAGCATCCAATTCTTGTCTTAGTTCTTCTGGCCGCTGCGGGAGTTCTGGTCTTCGGCATCTGGCGGGGACGGCCGGACCTGGGAAAGCGAGCGTTTATGGGTGTGATTCTGACGAGCGTGGTGGTCTCGCTGGTGGCGGGTTTCATTCCCTTTCTTCCTGTTCCGCCACGGAATCAGATCATTTACCTGGTGACTGGTGGTACTGCGGTGATCCATTTGATAAGCGCTGTGCCGCTCCTGGTCGCCGGGAACTGGTTCCAGACCATCAAGGCCGCCACCGAAACGCAAAAATCTCGAAGTGTCAGCTGCTGAGGGTCAACCGCTATTCCCCGTAATTGAGAAAAGGCGGTTTCAATGAGTATACGGAGTTTCGGTAGGGCTGAACTGGCAAGTGCCCCGGGCCGCCTGATCAATACACGGAGGACCTATGTCCGATGAAGCTTCTGGTCCCCAATTGCACCTGTTGCAGCTTCCCCAGTTCCCCCGGTCAGCTGCCTATGATCCTGCAGCAATTGTCCAGCACGAAATGGGCTTCCACGCCTTGGGGCTCACGGAATGGCTGCGCGAGTCCATGCACCTGCGTCCTGGCATGCGGGTCCTGGACCTCACCTGTGGCAAGGCCCTGAGTTCCATCTTTCTTTCTCCCAGTCTATCTGGAACCTACTTCACTCCCCCTGGCCGGAAGAACCCAAACTGGTACGCCCCATTCGCTCGCGATTCCAGGTTCACCACCGGCCCCGAAGGACTCAGTGCGATGGTCGGTCCATCCGCGTTCCGCCCCTTGGTGTAATACAGCCCCTCGAAGCCCTTCAAGGGACCCGTGAGGAACTTGAGACGCTTGCTCGACGCAGTGTACGCATACGTGCCCCACTCGTTGTCACGCACCCGGTAGCGTTTCGAATCCACTAGGGAAAACCGGTACCCGTACACGAAGCCACCCGGACCATTCCATTGGTACACCGCGTACTCTCCCATGGGTGGGTTCGCTGGTAAGATCGCCTGCCCTGCGGGTTGAGCCGGTACGGGCACCTGAACCGGAGCACCGCCCGGCGTGGGGGCGGGCACTGCAGGCCGTGGGTTCGGTGGCGTGGGAACCGCTTTTGACATACCGACAGTAAAGGCCGTGCGGGCCTGAACCAGCCCCATTGAACTCATGTACTTTAGGCGGGCTTGATAGGTCCCGGGCTGAAGTGCCCGGAACACGACCGTGCCGTCAGGGTCCGATTGCAGGTACTGCGTTTCCAGGGCACTGGTCTGGGCGTCCGGCGCCGACGCAGGAACGACGACCACGTACCGTGGTCCACCCACCTCGTGATCGAGCGGGACCTCTTTGAATGTGACCCGGATCGTTTCACTGGTGCTGTAGGCCGTTTTACTGGTGTACAGCGTTTGCGCTGCCACCGGGCTGAGCAACGCGGTGGCGGTCAGGAGGAGAGTGAGCGCGGGTCGGCAGCCGGTCAGCATGGTCTGTTCAGCGTACCGGGGGTTGAAGCACATTGTCCTGACAGACATCCGCAGGGAGCTCGCGCCTCCAGTCTCGATCCCTCGCCTGTGACACTTCAGGAGGAACGTGGCTGAGCCGGCAACTTACAGCAGCGGCCTCCAGACCGTCGCGTCACCATGAGGCGCCCGCCAGCCTTGAGGAATAAAGTAAGGTATAGGAAGTAAACATATGTCTGAAGACGACAAGAGCATTGGAGAGCGTCTGGGAAATGCAGCCGACGCTGCCAAACACAAGGTGAACGAGATGGCAGATCGGGGCCGTGCTGAAGCTCACGATGCTAAAGCGGAAACGGCCGACAATCCTGTTGACCGCACGATGGAAAAAGGGAAAGGCATGGTTGACCGGGGCAAAGCCGAACTGCATGAGAACGTCAGTGAGCGTGACGCGAAAGACGCTGGACGTTAACACTTTCAATCATTCGACACGGTGCCTCCAGGCACCGTGTCGATTCTTTTCATCTTCCGGACGTGTTGATGAATGTGAGGGATGTTGAAACACATGCTCGACTGCAAGGATTGGTACTCTTTCTTGAAAATTGACACGACAACATGATCCACCGCCAGCCTCTGCGGGCGTTTGATTGTTGTGCTGCCTCAGGTCCACTGGGCCTGACTCCTGCCACAGCGCACACGTCATGCTTGCCCGCTGTGGCGGGAGAGATGAACGAATGAATGGGTGCAGACTTCATGAAACATAACAAGCTGGCAGGGTGTTTTCCCCCGATGCCTACAGTGGCTGAATGAAGCATGCACTTCTGCACGCCCTGCAAGCCGGTAAAGGAGGGCTGGACGAGACCTTCGGCCCCCTCGTGCAACATTGGCGACGGGCGGGACCTCCTGATCTGCGGACCTATTGCGGCTTTGGAACGCCCCATGCTGTCACGGTGAAAGGTCGCGTGCTGCGTCAGTACGATTTCCAACCTGGAACGCCATCCGATTCTGCCTGGCTCAACTTCTGGCGCATCATCCTGCGTCTCCTCAGTCGGGAGTTGAGCGGAGTACCAGTGGTTGGGTACCTGAAAAGCACGGAGGCGCGCGCCACAACGAGTCGGGAGGGGTACTTTGAACTGCGCTTCTCCCTGCCTGAACCGCTCTGTGCAGCCTGGCATACTGCTCAGGTCACTCTGCCTGACCACGCAGAACACGGCAGTGTCCCGGTGCGGGTGGTTGGCGTAGCCGATTTCGGAATCATTTCTGACCTGGACGACACGGTAATCCGGACCAGAGCACACCAGCTTTGGCAGATGCTGGAAACGGTACTGTTTGAAAACTCGCGTACCCGGCTGCCCTTCGCGGGCGTCGGTGAGCTGTACCATGCCCTGGCACGCGGACCGGACGGCCGGGGGGACAATCCGGTGTTCTACGTGTCCAGTAGCCCATGGAACTTGTACGGTCTTATCTGGCGGTTCCTGAACAAGCGTGAGGTGCCGCTTGGGCCACTCCTCTTACGCGACTGGAACCTGCAAACCCTCGCGGGGTCCCACGACACCCACAAGTTGGAAGCCATCCAGCAGATGATGACCACCTACCCTGACCTGCCTTTCGTTCTGATTGGCGACAGCGGCCAGGAGGACCCGGAAATTTACCGTGAGGCCGCACGACGCTTCCCAGGTCGCGTACGCGCGATTTACATCCGCAACGTGACTGGAGGTCGACGCCAAACGGAGGTCGTGAAGCTACGCGGGGAACTGGAGGCAGAAGGCGTGGATCTGAAGCTGGTCCCTGACAGTCTCTCTGCCGCGCAGCATGCGCAGGCCACTGGACTGATCGCGCCCGGTGCCCTGCCGAAGGTGACAGCTGCGGTCGAAGAGGATCGGGCAGCACATGGCCGTTACTGACCCAAATTACTGGTTTCTTGGGCCTGACAAGCTCTCTCTTACGCCCCATTACACCAGCGGCAACGCGGTTGAAGCCCTGATTGACGGCGCGGCGTACTTCACCCACCTGGCTGGTCAGCTGGACAGAATGGAAGCAGGAGACGAGGTGCACCTCTCCGGGTGGAGAGTGACGGCTTCGGAACGCCTGCGGCCTGACCTGCCCGGGTCCCCCACCCTGGCCGCGACCTTGGGGAGGCTGAGTGCGAGGGGCGTACGGGTGCGGGCCCTGTTGTGGCGGTTTCCTTTTCCACCAGCCGGATGGATTCTGTCCCGCTTTCGTGACAATGTGGTCTTCGCTCGGCAGGTGCGCCGGAACGGTGGAGAGGCCGTACTGGATGGGCGGCTGCGGCGGGACGTGCCGAGCTCGCATCACCAGAAGGCGGTCGTGCTGCGCTCAGGAGAGCAGGTGCAGGCGTATGTCGGTGGAATCGACCTGTGCCGTGGACGGTGGGACACGCCTGTCCATGCGGAACGTCCCAAAGAGCTTCAAGGGGACTTCGAGTCCTGGCACGACGTGCAATGCGTGGTAACGGGGCAGGCCGCCACGCAGGTGTGGGACAACTTCACCCAGCGGTGGAATGACCGCACGCTCCCGGGACGCTTTGATGCGCCACCGAGCCCCATCCGGACTCCGCGACCGGAGGGTCAGCGCTGTGGGCAGCAGCATGTCCAAGTACTCCGCACCCTGGCTTCCGGTGTGTACCCTTTCGCGCCTCAGGGAGATCAGAGCCTGCGTCAGGCGTATGAGCGGGCCATTGAGCAGGCAGAACACTATATCTACATCGAGGATCAACTGATCTGGCCCAGTAGCCTCACCGAACGCCTGTGTGATGCGGCCGCCCGGGGTGTCAAGGTCATGCTGGTTATGACCCGGGTGTACGAACTGCCTGGAGTGGCGGCTTTTCATAACACGCTGCGCCATCAGGTTCTTGAACAGATTCGTTCCGCAGCACCGCACAACGTCCACCTGTTTCACCTTCGGCAGCGTTCCCGCCGGCGCGGTATCTACCTGCACTCAAAGCTGCTGGTCGTGGATAACTGCTTTGCCATCGTGGGTTCGATGAACGTCAGCCGCCGCAGCTGTGCCACAGACTCGGAACTGGCCCTCGCGGTTGTGGACGGCCAGACGATCTCCGGACGCATGGGGGGGCAAACGGTGGACGTCTGCGGCTTTGCCCGGAGTTTGCGGCTGGCGCTATGGAGTGAACATCTGGGACTGCCTGAAGGTGACCTTGACGACCCCCTTGAAGCGCTGAGTGCCTGGCCATCCGGACCAGATGGAACACAGCAGCACCACGTGGTCGTTCATCAGGTTCCGGTGCCACGTCTGCCAGTGCCTGCCCTGATCGCGGGTCTGCTGAACCCAGGGCAGCGGACCTCCAGGGCAGGTGGGCGCACTCTACTCACGTCTGAGGGCCAAGACCCTGATCGTTCCCGGCGCCATCCGGTCCGGAAGCTTTGAACGTATCTTTCCCGCTCGTGGTGACCAGCGCAAGTGTCTCGACAGGTGTCTGAATACCATTTTTCCTGAGGTAACACTGAGGAAACCTGCAAAGCACGAATGACACGAGTGGTGTACGGTCAAAGGGAAGAAAGAGGCCCGCAGGGCTTCAGGGATTCAGCGCCCATACGCTGACAGGGCGGAGTCAGTCGGTGGGCTTCGCCCTTGTCTTTGGATGACGCCTACGACGACCTCTGATCGGTACAGCTTCTGTGGCTGCCGGCTGATGGTGGCACGCCCTGCCACTCGTCTTCAGGAGGTGAGCTTATGAACACGCGTGTCCTCATTGCGTTGGACACCCTCGACATGACGTCGACCACTTTGGCGACCGCACGCTCCTTCTTTCCTCACGCAGCGTGTCACCTGTTGCACGTCCTGCCTGCCGTCCCTCAAACAGTGTCATCTTTGGGCGGTCCTGTGGTCCTGGTAGGTACAGATCAACCGTCACGAAACGAAGCCCAGCAGCAGCTGCGCGCGCTTGGGGACGGTGAACTGGTAGACGGCGGTGACCCAGCCAGTGAGATTCTGCGTCGCGCGGCGAGTGATGCCTTCGACCTCGTGGTCATGGGCACCAGTGGCCGACGCGGTCTGTCCCGGATGCTGCTCGGTTCGGTCGCTGAGCGCGTGGTGCGGGAATCGGCGCGTCCGGTCATGACCGTCCGTCAGGCCGGGCATGGGCCAGCCAGCCGGATCCTGGTCCTGACCGACTTCTCGTCGGCTGCGCATCAGGCCCTGAGCGCGGCTCAGCAGTACTTTCCTGATGCGAACGCCCACCTGCTGCATGTCGTATCACCCACTGCCCTAACCGCGCCTCTCTCCCTTGCACCAGCGGGACGCGCCATCACGGCCGCGTCACTCGCCGCACGCAACCGCGAGTGGGTTCAGGAGGCACGCGAGCAGCTGGCCCGTCTGGGTGGGGGCGAGATCGTGGAAGGTGACCCCGCCGAGGTCGCTCTCGCACGCGCGCGCAGTGGCGCATACGACCTGATTGCGCTGGGTACGGCCGGGCGGGATGGCTTCGAGCGGCTGATGTTCGGCTCGGTGGCACAGCAGATCGTTCGCGAATCTCCTATTCCCGTGCTGACTGCCCGGTCACTGGACTTAGCTGTGCAAGGCGCCTGAGTGGAAAAACCCAGGGGCCGCACCCCACGGCTGGAACTCACATTCAGATGGCGCCGAGGAGCGGGTCAACCAGCAGCTTTAAATCACGAATCGCGCCACAAGGAGATTTTATAATCACCCAAACTGATTTCAACCGCGTTCAGGCCCTGCCTGCCGACCAGTCCGTCCTGATGGCGGTGGTGCACGTCAATCCTGCTGATCCGGACAATCATGGGGACGCTCTCACCACCCGGGTCCGAAGCGCTCTGAATGACCTGGGCGTTCCACCGACCCTGGGTCAGCGCCTGCTGACCGATCTCGCCCGGGCCCGTGAAGCCAGTGGCAAGAGTGCCGTGTACGTGCTGGGTGAAGATCTCGACGAGCGTTACGACGTTCAGCTGGACCTGCCCGAGCGTTACCACTTCGGTCACCCTCTACCCAGCATGCTGCTCTCCGCCACACAGGCCCACCCGCCCCTCGGGGTGCTGGCGGTGGACCGGGACTGGGCCCGCATGTTCGTGCTGAAGCAGGGTGAATTGATCGAACTGCGCCGCGAAGCCCACGCTGCTCTGGACGATGTGGACCGCGATGACCTGACCGCGTCCACGCACGCTGTTCCGGGAGCACCGGGCGCGGCTCGTGCCTGGGACGGCGGAGGCTTTGCGCCGCAGGGCACCGGCCCGCGCAGTGACAGCGGCAAGGAGTTCTTCCAGCGGCACCTGGACGCCCTCCAGCAGCGCTTTTACAACGATACGGCGCAGCAGCTCTCGAAGCTGCTCAAAGACCAGGGCGTCAACCTTCTCGCGCTGGTCGGGCCGGTGGCGCGGGTCGCGGAGTTCAGGGCTGAACTTCCTGATGTTACTTCCTTCGAGGTGATCGGGGAGACGAACGTGGAGGTGGGGACCGGCGACGCTCCGGACCAGATGCTGCTCGACCGGCTCATGCCCCTGCTGGCTGAGCACCACCAGTGGGCCCAGACCCGGCTGATGGAGCAGGTGCAGGAGCAGGGCGTGATGGAGATGGAACGGGTGCTCGAGATGGTGCAGGAGGGCCGGATCCACCTGCTCGTCATTCCCGAGGACGGCGCGCAACTGCACCTGTACCGCAGCCACAATCCAGAGGTGCCTTACTTTACCAGCCGGAAGAATGTCCACGAGAGCCCGCTGGACGGCAGTCTGATGGAACGCGTGACCCTGGAGGAACTGGTGCCACAGTGGCAGTCCCTGTACGGGTTGGAGGTTCAGCGGGTGTACGGCGAACACGCAGAGAAACTGGTCAGTGAGTACGGTGGCCTTGCCGGATTGACGCGCTACTAAGCGTAGAGAGGACTGGGTTGAGCGCCGAGTGAGCAGAGACTGCCGGTAAAGCGTCGATGTGCAACTTGAGGTTGTGCCGGTTTTGCGTACTTCAAGTTAAGCGGCGGCTGGCTGTCTGGCAAGATGGTGGGCTTCGAACTCGGCAGGGCTGAGATACCCAAGGGTCGAG
>NZ_BMPP01000022.1:24152-45815 GCF_014647655.1 Deinococcus malanensis | reverse complement strand
CGTTCTCTCTTCACCTTGTCATGCAACCCGCCTCGCTTGAGGCTCAGAAAAGATACAGGCCCATCCTCAACTTGTCAACTCCTCTCCCCTCCCTACTTCTTGATCCTCGGTGGTGGTCGTGTGGGCGCGGAAAAGTGGGGTCGTCCAGCTGTCACCGTACAGGGCCCTATACTCTTTCTTTGGCAACAGCCCGCGCCCCGACCAACGGGAATGTGCGGAAGGGAGGCACGCTGATATGCAAGAACTGCTGGAAAAACTGGCGTCGCTCCGGGAGTACCTTTGACATTCCCGGCAAAACAAGGCGTCTGAACGAACTGGACCGCGAACTCAGCGATCCTGAACTCTGGAACGACCAGGGCCGGGCGCGTCAGGTTACCCAGGAATCCGGGACCCTCCGGCGCATCGTGGAGAGCTACACCAATCTCCGCTCGGACGCAGAGGGCCTGAGCGAAATGCTCGAAATCGCCGACGAAGAAGAGCGCGAAATGCTGGCTGAGGAACAGGGCAGCCTGCAGACGCGGGTCGACGAGCTTTACCGCGAGACGCTCTTTACCATGAAGCACGCCGACACGGCCGCCATCGTGCGGGTCAAGGGCGGCGCCGGCGGCACCGAAGCGCAGGACTGGGCTGGCATGCTGGCCCGCATGTACATGCGCTGGGCCGAGCGCCGGGGCTACAAGGTCGACATCCTCGACGAACAGCCCGGAGATCAGGCCGGCTACCAGAGCATCGAATTCATTATCCGCGGCGAGAAGGCCTACGGCATGATGGCGGCCGAGCACGGTGTTCACCGTCTTGTTCGTGTCTCTCCCTTCGACTCCAACAACCGCCGCCAGACCAGCTTCGCCTCGGTGGACGTGGTGCCGGAAGTTCCCGAGGAAGAGATCAACATCCACATCCCCGACAGCGACCTGCGCCGCGATGTGTTCCGCTCTCAGGGAGCCGGTGGACAGGGCGTCAACACCACCGATTCTGCAGTGCGGCTGACCCACCTGCCCACGGGCCTTGCGGTGGCCTGTCAGATCACGCGTTCGCAGATCAAGAACGCCGAGCTGGCCTTGCAGATCCTCAAGCAGCGCCTCTACGACATCGAGGTCAAGAAGCGCGAGGCCGAGGAAGCTGCGGCCCGTGGAGCACAGGCCAAGGTGGAATGGGGCAGCCAGATGCGCTCCTACGTGCTCGACAAGCAGTACATCAAAGACCATCGTACGGGGCTGATGAAGCACAATCCCGACGATGTGCTGGACGGTGACCTGGATGAGCTGATGTGGGCTGGACTGGAATGGATGGCTGGCAAGCGGGTCGCCGAAGAGGGAAGCGACGACGACTAGGTACCTTTCTGCCGAGGTCAGCTCAGAGAAGAAAACGCCTGGCCTCCCAGGGGAATCAGCATCTGCCGGAACGTGGACCAGGAACAGGGACCAGTCCGGCAGATGATTTGATTTTCATCACAGGCCGTGACGAGCAGGGTCAGACATGACCCACAGAAAGAATTAGGTGAGAGGTCATGAGGTGAACTGGAGCTACTCATGCCCGCCTCTTCTCTTATTCTCTTTTCTGTGTGTCTGCATGCAGGCTCCTTCGGCCCGGGGTTGCTGAAGGTTCGCCTCACGTCACTGATCCGTAAGGTCTGAAATCATGGTCTACAGTGCGAGGTATCCGGTCATGACTTCAGAACGCACCATTCCAGGCTACAAGCTTCTGCGTCTGCTGGGACGCGGCAACACCTCGCTGGTGTACCTGGCTGCTGCCGAGGATGGCCGTCATGTGGCACTCAAGATTCCGCACGAGCAGACCCTTAAAGAGAAAGAGGCCGCCGAACGCTTCGGCAACGAGGTCCGGCTGACCCTGCAGTTCCGTCACCCCCATATTGTTCATGCCCATGCAGGAACGCCGTTTGGCGCGCAGGCGTTTCTGGCGCTCAGGTACTACCCACAGGGCGACCTGACCGAGCATCTGGAGGATCTGCCTCCCGGCCGCCGTCTTCCGGAGCGTCAGGCGCTGCGTATCCTGGCTGACGTGGCCTCGGCGCTGACGTATCTGCACCATCTGGGCGCTGTTCATCAGGATGTCAAACCTCAGAACGTGTACGTCCACGAAGGCCGCGCGGCGCTGGGCGACATGGGCAGTACCTTCTTTACCTCCCAGGGTGGCAAGGTCAGTGGCAGTCCGTTCTATATGGCGCCTGAGATCTACCACGGGGAGAGCAGCAGCGGCGCCAGCGACGTGTACAGCCTGGGCATCATGATGTACGAGCTTCTGAGCGGCGCCCGGCCTTTTCATGGCAGCAGTTATGAGGAACTGATGGTCGCCCACCTGACCCGCTTTCCGCGCTCTATGGCTCACCTGAACAGCCATGTCGACCGCCGGATTTCCCGGTTGGCAGAACTGGCTCTGGCCAAGCGCCCCGCCGAGCGGCCCAGTGCCGACGAGTTGCGGCGCGCCCTGCTTGAGGCTCTGGGCGAGCCGCCGCAGGACGAAATCTACGACGACTCCCCGAGCACGCCTGAGGTGGTCACGGCGGGCAGGACGGTGGGCCGTCACAAACCTGTTCCCATGGTCGTTCCAGCCCCCACATCACCACCGGCCCCCGCCGAGGACGACAAGGAATCCGACCGGTCCGGCCGCTGGAGCCTGTTTAAACGTCGCAAATAGATTGCCATCCTGCCGGAGTGAGCCGGGGTCCGGCAGGCGTCGCCGATGAGCAGGGCTCAGATCGCGCCTCCGTGGTTCTGAAGCAGGCAATTCAGCCGGACTCAGCCCTGGTATCTCCGGAGCGGAGCTTCACGCTCCCGGGACGCCTTTCAGCAGTTGCCGCATAGCCCCCAGGTGATAGGCGACATGGGCCACCGCGCCGCACAGCCCTCCGGTTATATCCCCGGTCACCGGCTGGTCCAACTGGGTACGGGCAAATGCGTCCAGAGCCAGGAAGGCATGGCGTACCCGGCTACATAATGCGCTCCACTCCTGCGGCTCAACCTGCAGAGGATGAAAGCTGCCCTTCCAGTCGAATGGTCCCCGGTCGCCGTCCCGCTCCCAACGAACGATGACCTCCATATGGAAGGCCGTATGCCGCGCATGCGCTGCGATGGTCGTACCCAGGACCTCGTGGCTGGCCTGCGTAGCACTCAGCCCCTCCAGTGTCGCCAGCAGGCCGTGGTTTCCCGTGCCATCCACTCCGGTGCCGTCCAGAAAAGCGGTGCCCTGGCCTGGCACGCCTCCCTCCACCGCTTCTTTCAGGATGTCCAGAATGCCTTCTACCGGATGCTGTGAATTCACGCCTCAGCCTACTGGCGACCCCTCCCGTCCACATGTGCCGAGTGACGCTGGCATTACGCCCTGCCGTCTGGTACTGTGGTGAGTTGCGCTGCCCGGCGAGGCCTGACCTTGCTTGTGCGGCAGCCTGAAGGAGGTGAACTATGAACCAGTACGACCTGAACCTGATCCTGAACCCCAACCTCAGCGCCGAACAGGTGCAGATTGAGAAGGACTACATCGAAACGGCCCTGAAGAACGTGGGCGCTGAAGTCAGCAACCTGGACGATCTCGGCAACCGCCGCCTGGCCTACCAGGTGGGCAAGGACCGCGAAGGCTATTACCTGATGTACACCATCAAGGCCGGTGGCAACCCTGAAAAGGACATCGCCAGCAGCCTGCGCCTGCGTGACCACGTGCGCCGCGTCCTGGTGGTCAAGGACCGCCCGGAATGGAAGACCAAGAAAGCCTGAGCGTATTACGGCATTGACGTAATCGCCCAGGTTTGTTACCGTAAGGTCAACCTGCAAAGGCCGCATCGCCAGCCACAGACCCAACCCCAGTACGAGTCCGGTAGCCCGGCTCAGCCAGCAGCAAAGGAGAACCCAGTATGGCCAGAGGCATGAACCACGTCTTTCTGATTGGCGCACTCGCCCGCGATCCTGAACTGCGCTACACCCCCAGCGGTACTGCCGTGTTCGAAGCCACCGTCGCCGGTGAAGATCATCTGGTCGGCAACGACGGCCGCGAGCGCAAACTCCCCTGGTACCACCGCGTGTCCATTCTGGGCAAACCCGCCGAGTGGCAGGCCGAGCGTAACCTGAAAGGCGGAGACGCCGTGCTGGTTGAAGGCAGCCTGGAATACAGCCAGTGGGAAGCGCCGGAAGGCGGCAAACGCAGCATGGTGCGCGTCAAGGCGCTGCGCATGGAACAGCTCGGCACCCAGCCCGAACTCGTGCAGGACGCCGGAGGCGGCGTACGCATGGGCCGCGGCATGAACGAGGTGGTCCTGATCGGAAACGTTACGCGTGACCCCGAACTGCGTTACACCCCCGCCGGAGACGCCGTGCTCGGGATCGGCCTGGCCGTGAACGAGACCTGGAACGACCGCCAGGGCCAGCGCCAGGAAAAAACCCACTGGATCGACGTGACCCTGTGGCGTGACCTGGCCGAGAGCATGAAGGACCTTAAAAAAGGTGACCCCGTGCTGGTGCAGGGACGACTCGTCAACGAGGCGTGGACCGACCGCGACGGTAACAAGCGCAACAGCACCAAAGTAGAAGCGACGAGAGTCGAAGCCCTGTCCCGAGGCGCGACCGCTGGCCAAGCTGGCTACGCAGCCTCCCCCGCAGCACCTCGTCAGACCACGAGCAGTGCGGCGCGTCCCCAGTCTGGCGGCTCCAGCCCCAGCCGGGCGGCGACCATGGGGAACCGTTCGGGCGGGTTAGATATTGACCAAGGTCTCGACGACTTCCCACCTGAGGAAGAGGATCTGCCCTTTTAAGCAGGTCCCAGAGGAATCCAATGACCCAGCAAAGCAACAGCGCGGACCGCAAGCCGCGCGGCAAGGGACCCAAGCGTCCCCGCAAGCCGAAGGTTGACCCGTTCTCCATTGGAGAGCTGGAAATCACCGATTACAAAGACGTGAAAATGCTCCGCCGCTTCGTCAGCGACACGGGCAAGATCCTTCCCCGCCGCCGCACGGGCCTCTCGGCCAAGCATCAGCGCCGCATCGCGCAGACCATCAAGGTCGCGCGTCAGCTTGCCCTGTTGCCCTACACCGAGAAGCTCGTCCGGAAATAAGGAGAATTGCAATGCAGGTTATTCTTCTTGAACCCGGCAAGCTCGGCAAGACCGGCGACGTCGTAAACGTCAAAGACGGTTACGCCCGCAACTGGCTGATTCCCCAGGGTATCGCCTCACCGGCCACCAACAGCAACATGAAGAGCCTTGAGGCCCGCGTGCGCTCCCGCCAGAAGATTCAGGCGCAGGAGAAGGCCGCAGCCGAGGACTTGGCCAGCCGCCTGAACGGCGTTGCCGTGGAACTCAGCGTCCGCGCCGGCGAAGGCAAGATCTATGGGGCCGTGACCCACCAGGACGTGGCGAACAGCCTCGACAAGCTGGGCTTCGACGTGGACAAGCGCCGCATCGAAATGCCCAAGACCGTCAAGGAAATCGGCGAGTATGACATTTCGTACCGCGCGCACCCTGAGGTCACCATCCCCATGAAGCTCGTCGTTCACGCCGAAAAGTAAAGGCGTCAGCGCAGTGAGAACCCCGCCCAGGTGGCGGGGTTTTTCTGTTCCCAGGTTCCGCCCGGGCCCAGTCCTGAGCACCCGGAGGACACGCCCATCCGGCGGGGGTTGACTTTACAGCTAGACTGCAGAACGAACGGCGGCAGTATCCTGCATGGCGTTCGATTCAAACAGTGTGATTAGGGCTGTAGCTCCGGCCTTCCCGCCGCGGGCAGCAGCCATGAATGAGACCAAAAGGAGCCTAAATCATGGAGTGGACGATCGTGATTCTGGCGCTCCTGGCGGGGTTGGTCGGGGGATTCCTGAGTGGGCAGTCACGCGGCTTGCGTCAGCGGGCCGAGGTGGACAATCGCCTTCAGCAGGAAGCCCGTGCGGAAGCGGAGCGCATCCGGGTTCAGGCGGAAGCCGAAGCCCGGCACGTTCGGGAGCAGGCCGACCAGGCCAGACAGGAGTCCAGCAGAAGAATTCAGGAGGCCGCTGAGCGCGAGGCCCAGATGGCCGCTCAAAGTGCCCAGCTGAGCAGTCAGGGTGATCAGATTGCCAGCCTGCGCGCGCAGCTCGACATGGAACGTGAGCAGGCTAGGCAGGACGCCGCCCAGGCGCGTGAAGCCCTCGCCGCCGACCGACAGGAAACGCGGCGGGAACGGGATGAGCTCAAACGTGAAATCGAACGTCTCAACCGCCGCGCCGAGCAGCTCGATGCCCGCGGGGAGAAGCTGGACCTGCTGGAGGAACGCCTGGAGGAAGGTCACCGGCAGTTGCTGACACAGGAAGCCGACCTTACCGAACGTCAGCGTCAGGTAGACCTGAAGCTGTACGAGGTCGCGCAACTAACCCCGGAAGTGGCCCGGGAGCAGATTCTAGGCCGGCTGGACGCTGAGCTTGAAGAAGAGAAGGCGATCCGCGTCAAGGCAATGTACGAGCGCGCTACTGCGGACGCCCGCCGGAGTGCCCGGCATATCGTGGCCCAGGCCATTCAGCGCAGCGCGTCCGAGACCAGCGCCCAGCTCAGCGTCTCGGTGGTGCCGATTCCCAACGATGCCATGAAGGGCCGCCTGATCGGCCGTGAAGGCCGCAATATCCGCGCCTTCGAGGCACTGACCGGGGTGGACCTGATTATCGACGACACGCCGGAAGCCGTGATTCTGAGCAGCTTCAATCCGGTGCGCCGTGAGGTCGCGCGGCATGTGCTCGACGCTCTGGTGGCCGACGGCCGTATTCACCCCACCCGCATCGAGGAGATGGTGCACAAGGCCCAGGACGATATGAAGTCCTTCATTCATGCCCAGGGCGAGGAAGCTGCCATTGAGGCCGGAGTGGTGGGCCTCAAGCCGGGACTCGTGCAGCTCCTCGGGCGCATGTACTTCCGCACCAGCTACGGGCAGAACGTCCTGAAGCACAGCATTCAGGTGGCCCACCTGACCGGCATCATGGCCGACGAACTGGGCCTGGACGCGGCCATGGCCCGCCGCGCCGGCCTGATGCACGACGTGGGCAAGAGCATCGACCGCGAGATCGACGGCACCCACGTGGAGATCGGCATCAACCTGGCCCGGCGCTTTGGTGAGCCGGCCGAAGTGACCGACGCGATTGCCCATCACCATGATCCGGAGAACGGTGAGACGCTGTACAGCGTGCTGGTCGCGGCGGCTGACGCCATCAGCGCCGCCCGCCCCGGTGCCCGGCGCGAGGAGCTGGAATCCTATGTGCGGCGCCTCGAGCAACTTGAGCAGATCGCAGTTTCGTTTCCCGGAGTACAGCAGGCCTACGCCATCCAGGCCGGCCGTGAGGTGCGCGTCATCGTACAGCCCGAGAAAGTCACCGACGCCCAGGCGACCCTGCTGGCCCGCGAGATCGCCGGCCGGGTCGAGCAGGATATGGAATACCCCGGACAGGTGCAGGTCACGGTGGTGCGCGAGAGCCGCGCGGTGGAAGTCGCCCGGTAACATCCATCGTCCATAACCCACTGGAGGCGGGACGCCATGTGTGAACCCGCCTCTGTGTTGTCTGAACCCTGGTAATCAGGGCCCGGCCAGAGAGACTTATGCATTCCGCCCTCTTAAGGTCTTTCAAAAATCAGCGTTTCAGACAGTGTTTTCTTGTCCGGGCGCGAGGTCTTGACGTGGCGTGCATATGACGCTATCTTTTTCCTATCACCGCCGAAGAAGGCGGCTTTTTTATTGCCTGTTCTGCTCGGCGCGCCTGTCATCCAGCCAGGCCAGCGCTTCCTGGGCGGTCGCCAGTTCACCATAAGCGTTGCGCCCTGGCGCGGCGAGCGGCGTGAGCCTCAGAAGGTCCTCCTGGATATGTTGCCGCAGCAGCGGACTCTGTTCGCGCAACAGGTGGGGACCATAGCGCAGGGCCGCCCTGAGCGGCACGCCGACATAGGCTGGATCATTGCCCAGGGCCCGCTCCAGCCGCAGCACCGGGTAAGCCCAGTAGCCGGGCATCAGGCGCTCCGCCATGAGGTGATAGCCGCTGGCGCAAGCCCACTGCCGGATACTGCGCGGCGAATCGTTGGGCTGCAGCACCAGGGCCGCTGGAAGCTTGTCGCCTGCACGCTGCAAGACGCCCACGATGGTCCCGGTACCCATGCCGGTCATGCTGGCACTGTCCACTTCGCCAGCATGCAGCGGATCGAAGCCGTTGCCCTCACGGACTTCCAGACGTTCCCCAAGTCCGGACCGGACCGCGCTTCGCCGCGAATGGGCCAGAGGACCAGGATTGAGTTCTACCGCGATACAGCGGCTGGCCCGTCCGGCGCGCAGGATCCGGATCGGCAGGTGGGCATGGTCGGAGCCAATGTCCGCATGAACCTGTGCCTGAACCAGTTCCAGAACCGCCTCCAGACGGGCGTCGAGCACCGGATTCACAGCGGGCGCACCTCGTCCCCGACACGGATCACGCCGCCCTGGATCACGCGTGCCGTGAGGCCCCCGTGCCCACGGACCGCGTTGTACCCGCCCTCACCCAGGGTTTCTTCCATGCGTGAGCAGGGATGACATTCGCCGGTGCCTTCCAGAATGACCTCGCCAATCTGGAAACGGGCGTCCTTGAGTGCCAGCAGGCTCAGGCCGCTGACCACGAGATTTCGCCGGAGCAGCTCGGGGGCAGCCTCGTTCAGTCCTGCCAGTGCTGCGATGACGGGCAGATGCTCGGCCTGAATTAATGTGACCTGCCGCCGCCCCGGGCCGCCCGGTATAGCTGGCTGTGACGCTGGCGTCACGGCCTCTCCAGCTTCCCCGGTCAAAGCTTTCAGACGGCCCGGGGCGACTTTGCCGTGGTCACCGATCAGGCCGACCAGCGGGTGGACCTCGGCCTCCGGCACGCTGAGTACCGGGGCGCGGCGGGCAGGGCGCAATCCAATCCACTCCAGCTGCCCTGGACGGGGAAAGGTGCTCCGAAGGTCGTGGATGGACTTCACATGGGCATGCTACGCGCTACACTGCGGGACATGAGGCGTCTGACCCGACGTGCGTATACGCCCCGCCGCTGAGGTGGGGAGGGTCGAGACAGCCTGAAATCCAACCCTGAAGCGGCGGCCACTTGCCAGTGGCCGTCATTTTTTGGAGCAGTCATGAATGAAATCCGCAGCAACGTACCGGTGGCCGAGCAGATCGAAATCCTGAAGCGCGGTGTGGTGGACCTGGTGTCCGAAGACGATTTGCGCCGCAAGCTGGAGAAAGGCGAGCCCCTGAGGGTCAAGCTGGGCGCAGACCCGACCCGGCCGGACCTACACCTAGGGCACGCGGTGATTCTGCGCAAGATGCGGCAGTTTCAGGACCTGGGCCACAAGGTCATCATGCTGATCGGGGACTTCACGGCCATGATTGGTGACCCCAGCGGCAAGAGTAAGACCCGGCCACCGCTGACGCTGGAAGAGACCCGCGCCAATGCCCAGAGCTACCTTGACCAGTGCCGCCTGATCCTGCGGCAGGAACCCGAAGTCCTGGAGCTGCGCTTCAACAGCGAGTGGCTCGAACCGCTGGGGTACGCCGACATCATCCGCCTGACCAGCCGCTACACCGTGGCCCGCATCCTGGAACGCGACGACTTTACCAAACGACTGAACGCCGGAACGCCCATCTCCATGCATGAGCTGCTCTACCCGCTGACCCAGGGCTACGACTCGGTGGCGCTGCATGCTGACGTGGAACTTGGGGGAACCGACCAGCTGTTCAACAACCTGGTGGGCCGGGCCCTGCAGCGGGATTACGATCAGGAGCCGCAGGTGGTTATCACCCTGCCGCTGCTGGTGGGCCTGGACGGCACCGAGAAGATGTCCAAGAGCCTGGACAATTACATCGGACTGACTGACGAGCCGCACGCCATGTTCGCCGGACTGATGAAGGTGCCCGACCCCATGCTGGACAACTACTTCACCCTGCTGACTGACCTGCCACGGGAGCGCATTGAAGAACTGCTGGCTGGTCATCCGGTGGCTGCCCACCGCGAGCTGGCCCGAGAAGTGGTGGCGTGGCTGCACCCGGGAGCTGACCTGGACGCGGCCGAGGAGCGTTTCAGGGCCGTGGCGAAAGGTGGCATTCCGGAGAACATCCCACAGGTGGCCGTACCTGAGAGCGATTTCGACGCAGAAGGCCGCATCAGTCTGGCTAAACTGGTTGTTCTAGCCGGGCTGGAGCCCAGCAATGGAGCGGCGCGTAAGCTGATTCAGAACCGGGGGCTGAAGCTCAATGGAGAGACCTGTAACGATCCGCAGGCTGTTCTGACCCGCGATATCCTGTCCACACAGGGCGGTACGGTCATTCAGAAGGGCAAGGACCGGTTTGCAAGGCTGAACCTGGGATCTTGATCTCGAGCAATCTTCATAAGGCCTTCACGAGGCTCCTGTGCGGCCCATACCGGCGTCTCAGACAACAAAGTTGTCCACAGGGACGCTGTGAACAACCTCAAAGCCTGTGGACAGCTTCCTAGCGCAGGAAAACCGCGGATGCGTCTACAAGGTTATCCACAGGCAGGCTGTGGAAAAACAGCGTTGCTGTGGATAAAAATCTGACATGTCCATCACGAATTCGTGATGGACATGTCTCACCCTATTCACATGAGAAAACCAGCTTCGGGACTGGATCAGCCCTGGCGCAGGCGTTCCACACGCAGCATATTGGTGGTGCCCCTCACCCCGAAAGGCACGCCCGCCGTAATCACATAGCGGTCTCCGAGATCTGCCAGTCCACTCTTGCGCAGCTCGTCGTTGGCGATGCGGACCATGTCATCCGTGTCGCGGGGATCTTCACTAAGGACCGGCACCACGCCCCATGACAGGGCCAGCTGGTTGCGGGTCTGCTCGTTGGGCGTCAGGGCCAGGATCGCCAGTGGCGGGCGGTTCTTGGCCACCCGCGCCGCAGCGCCGCCCGTGCTGGTGAACGTCACGATAACGGAGGCCTCCAGGTTTTCACCGATGTTGCAAGCGGAGTGGGCAATCGCGTCCTGCGCCAGTTCGGTGTCCACCATGAGGTGACGCTGCAGCAGCAGGTAATGCTCGCTGGACTCGGCCTCGCGGGCAATCCGGTCCATCATGGCCACGGCCTCGACCGGGTACTGACCGGCAGCACTTTCAGCCGAGAGCATCACTGCGTCGGTGCCGTCGTAGATCGCGTTGGCCACGTCTGAAGCCTCGGCGCGGGTGGGACGGGGCAGGCTGATCATGCTTTCGAGCATCTGGGTTGCCGTAATCACCGGCTTGCCGGCCTCACGGCACATCCGGATGATGTGTTTCTGGATGGTTGGCACCTGCTCGGGGCGCATCTCGACACCCAGGTCGCCACGCGCCACCATGACGCCATCGACCTCCTTGAGGATGTCGGCAAAGCGCTCGACGGCCTGTGGTTTTTCGATCTTGGCCATCAGCTTGGCACGGCTGCCGTAACGGGAGAGGTAATGCCGCGCCAGCAGCAGATCATCGCGTGAGCGCACGAAGCTCAGCGCCACCCAGTCCACGCCGATCTGTGCGCCGAACTCCATGTCCGACACATCCTTTTCCGACATGGCCGGCACGCTCAGGTCAGCGTCCGGCACGTTGATACCCTTGTTGTTCTTCAGGACCCCACCAATCACGACGGTGGTATGAATGTCCGGTCCGCGCACGTGATCGACTTGCAACGCCATGTTACCGTCGTCGAGCAGCAGGGCCATTCCGGGCTGGACATCTTCAGCCAGGCCCTTGTAGGTGCTGCTGACACGCGTCTCGTCGCCGTCGACATCGTCCATGGTAATTACGAACTTGTCTCCGGCACTCAGCGTCACCGCGCCCTGAGCAAAGCGGCCCACACGGATCTTGGGTCCCTGCAGGTCCTGCAGGATGCCGATGGTCACACCCTTGCGGGCGGCGAGCTGCCGGACCATCTGGACGGTCTGGCGGTGGTCCTCGTGGTCACCATGGCTGAAGTTCATGCGGACCACATTGAGCCCGGCGTCAATCATACGGCTGAGAACTTCGGGGTCGCGGCTTGCCGGACCGATGGTGGCAACGATCTTGGTGGATCGGTCAGAGTGTTTCATGAGTCACCTGTTGACTTTCTTGGAATCCCTTCCAGGAGATGGAAGGAAAAGCGGCCGAAGGAGAGTGGTCCTCCCGCCGCCTGAAGGGGCCTAGCGCAGGGCCTTGCGGCCCAGATACACGGCGCGGTCACCCAGTGCGTGCTCGATGCGCAGCAGCTGGTTGTACTTGGCGATACGGTCACTGCGGCTGGCCGAGCCCGTCTTGATCTGCCCGGCATTGGTGGCCACCGCGAGGTCCGCGATAAAGGCGTCTTCGGACTCGCCGCTGCGGTGGCTGATGATGGTGCCGTAGTGGTGGCGTTTGGCCAGTTCGATGGCGTCCATGCTCTCGGTCAGCGAGCCGATCTGGTTGACCTTGACCAGGATCGCGTTGCCGACTCCGGTGTCGATGCCACGCTGCAGCCGCTCGGGGTTGGTCACGAACAGGTCGTCGCCGACCAGCTGAACGCGGTCGCCGATCTTGGTGGTCAGCGCCTGCCAGCCGTCCCAGTCGTCCTCCGCCAGACCGTCCTCGATGCTGACGATGGGATAACGGGCGGCCCAGTCGGCCCAGAAATCCACCATCTCGGCGGTCGAAAGCGTGCGGCCCTCGCTCTCCAGGTGGTACTGGCCGTCCTTATACAGTTCGGTCACAGCCGGGTCAAGCGCAATGGCGATGTCCCTGCCCGGCTCATATCCGGCTTTTTCGATGGCTTCGAGCAGTACCTGCAGCGCTTCCTCGTTGCTTTTGAGGTCCGGCGCAAAACCGCCCTCATCCCCGACATTGGTGTTGTATCCGCGGCTGGACAGCACCTTCTTGAGGGTGTGGAACGTCTCGGCACCGTAGCGCAGGGCTTCACGGAAGGTCGGCGCGCCGACCGGCATCACCATGAACTCCTGGAAGTCCACACTGTTGTCCGCGTGGGCACCCCCGTTGATGAGATTCATCATAGGGACCGGCAGGGTCTTCGCATTGCTGCCGCCCAGGTAGCGGTACAGCGGCACCCCAAGCTCCTCAGCCGCCGCACGTGAGGTCGCCAGGCTGACAGCCAGGATCGCGTTGCCGCCCATCTTGCCCTTGTTGGGGGTGCCGTCCACGGCCATTAGTGCCGCGTCGATGGCCACCTGCTCACTGGCATCCAGGCCCACGATGGCTGGCCCCAGGGCCTCCTCGACGTTGCGCACTGCCTGTTGCACGCCTTTGCCCATATAGCGGCTGCCCCCGTCACGCAGTTCCAGGGCCTCGTGGGTACCGGTGCTTGCCCCGCTGGGGACGATGGCGCGGCCGACATACCCGCTGTCAAGGTGCACTTCAGCTTCCACGGTGGGATTCCCACGGGAATCAAGCACTTCGCGGGCAATAACTTTCTCGATGTTCATGACAGACCTCCAGAAGACGACTCTTGAACTTCAAAACCGCCAGACCTCCGCCCCGGACCCGCCGGTCAGCGCAAGGTGTACCTCAGACACTATAAGCGCCGTATCTTTCGGGAAGTGGACCCAGTCCAGGCACGTGACTAGCCCGGAGACCCAGTTAGGGATCGTGTGTGGATGGAATAGGGCCCTCGCCGGCTTCCAGAAGGGCCCTCAGACCCTCAGCGTCACCATGACGGCCATGTACCCGCCCCCCCCGGCTGCACGGAAGATAGCGGGGCTCGTAGAGCCGCTGAACAGCAACTCTGCATCTCCGTCTATAGGTCCCAGGGCGTCAAGGACGTGGCGGGCGTTGAAGGCCAAGCTCATGGCCGGCTCGCTGCCGCCCTGCACTACATCCAGGGTGTCCTGGGCGCGGCCGTAATCGCCTTCGGCGGCCAGTCGCAGCTTGCCTTCAGACACCAGGAACTCCACCCGGTTGTTGGCGTTCTTGTCGGCCAGGACCGCCACGCGGTTGACTGCCTCTTTCAGGGCGGTGGCCGGGAGCGTCACCTGCAGCTTGATGTCCCTGGGAATCACACGTTCATAATCCGGAAAGTCACCGTCAAGCAGTTTGAGGTTCATGCGGACCCGGTCGGTCGTAACGCTGAGCAGGCCCTCACCGTAGGTGAAGCGGGCCTCGCCGTCCTTGAGGACCCGGATTAGCTCGTCGGCACTGCGGGCTGGAACGATCAGGTTGCGGCCGTCGCCGCTGGCTGGAAAGTCACGTATGGCGACGCGGTAGCCGTCGGACGCCACCACGCGCGCCGATTCCGGTCGGTGCTCCAGCTTGATGCCGCGGAACACAGCCTGGAAGGCCTCGTTGCTTGCCGCGTACCGCACGCTGGAAAAGGCCCGCGCCAGTTCTTCAGCGTTCAGGCTCACGTCAGCGTGCTCGGGAAAGGTAAGCGGAGGATAGGCCTCGATGTCACCGGTCTGCAGCTTGAAATCCGAGCCGCCGGACCGCACCGAGAGCTCGTTGCCGGTGATTTCCAGTTCCACCAGTTCGCCGCCCAGGTTGCGCACGATCTGGGCAAACAGGTGGGCAGGCACCACGAAGTTCTGGGGCTGCTGCACTTCGGCAGGCACGAAGCACGAGAGGTCAATTTCCAGATTTGTGCCGCTCAGGGTCAGGCCGCTCTCAGAGGTTTCCACCTTCAGTGCCGTCAAAAGAGGATTGCTGCTGCGTCCTGGAATCACGCGTTCGAGGAGACCAAGACCTTCACTGAGGGTTTTTTTGGTGACGTTCGCTTTCATGCAATATGCCTGCCTTTTCTCGGGAACTGACCTGAATCTGGGAGACCCTTCAGAAATCTCTATTCTTTTCTGTTCTATTTACTTAATAAACATAGTAGTAGTAGTAATAGGGCCTGTGGAAACTGTGGATAAGTGACTTAGAATGCGTCCAGGAGCTACTTTATCCTGTGGATAAAATTGTGGATAAGTGGGCCTTTCCTGTGGATAACCTGTGGATAACTTGGCGGGTTATCCACAGGAGAAAACCGCGCCTGGTTATCCACAGACTTATCCACAGCTTTTGAAGGAGTTATCCACAGGTTATCCACAGACTTATCCACAGGAAGTGAAATTTGGCACAGGCGTATGGAACGCAGCTTGGAACCTCTGTACCGACCCTCGACGGCGCCATTCATGCTCGGGAGTCCTCGTCTTCCAGACCTTTCATCTTGCGCCGCAGGGTCTCCACCGCCGCCGTGAGTTCCGGGTCCTTTCCCAGCTGTTCGGTGACCTTGCTGATGGCGTGCATGACCGTGCTGTGATCACGCCCGAAGAACTGCCCGATCTCCGGCAGCGAGTGATCAGTCAGATCACGGATCAGGTACTGCGCCACCTGACGCGGCACCACGACCTCGCGGACCCGCCCGGACCCGCGGATGACGTCGGGCGGCATGTTGAAGTGCGAGGCGACCTGGCGGAGCACATCCATCATCTCGACCTTGACTTCCTGCGGCGCGAACACATTGCTCAGCGCCTTAGACGCCACAGCGCGCGAGAAAGGCACGTTGTTCAGGCTGCTGAAGGCCACCACGCGCATCAGGGCGCCTTCAAGCTCCCGGATGTTGGTGGTGACCTGCCGCGCGATCAGCTCCAGGACTTCCTGGGGAATATCGATGCGGTTGTGCTCGGCGTTCATCTTGAGAATCGCCACACGCGTTTCGAATTCCGGGGATTGGATATCGGTGATCAGCCCCCATTCAAAGCGGCTGCGCAGCCGGCCTTCGAGGGTCTGAATATCCTTGGGCGGCCGGTCCGAACTCAGGATGATCTGCTTGTGGTTCTCATAGAGCGCGTTGAAGGTATGGAAAAACTCCTCCTGCGTGCGCTCCTTGCCGGCCAGAAACTGAATGTCGTCGACCAGCAGCAGGTCCACCGAGCGGTAACGGTTGCGAAATTGCGTGGTCTTGTCCTCGCGAATGGCATTGATCAGCTCATTCGTGAACGTCTCGGTAGAGACGTACTCGATACGCTTTTCCGGGAAGCGCTCGGCGATGTAATGGCCCACCGCGTGCATCAGGTGGGTCTTGCCCAGGCCCACATCCCCGTAGATAAACAGTGGATTGTAGGCTTTGCCCGGCGACTCGGCGACCGCCAGAGCTGCCGCGTGGGCGAGGTTGTTGTTCGGCCCGACCACGAAATTCTCGAAGGTGTATTTGGGGTTCAGGGTCTTGCGGTTGTCGCTGGGGGGAGGTGCGCTGACCCGACCTGGCACAGGCGGGGCGGGCGGTGGGTCACTGGGCAGCAGCAGCGCGTCCTGGGCGGCCGGCAGCACCTGAAAACTGACCTGTGGATGCTGGGCGCCCAGGGACCTCAGGGCGTCTTCGAGCAGTTCCAGATAATGCTTGCGGAACCATTCCTGCGCAAACGAATTGCGCACTCCCAGTACCAGCGACCCTTCCTGTACGCCCAGATTCTTGACCGGCGCAAACCAGGTGTGATACTCCACTTCCGAGATGTTTTTGCGGACGTAACCCAGCACGTCCGCCCAGATTTCCTGCGAGATAAAGCGCACCTCCCTTGACCTGCTAGTGCGCGGTCAGAATACCATCCGCCTCTACGCTTCTCTCTGCAGACAGGCGAGAAAGAACTGGAAATCTCAGGGAACGGCGCTGAGGATCTCCTGCTCCCGCTCCGGAGTCAGGGCGTAGCTCAGCCCGGCATTCTGGCTCCAGGCGCGGGTGTCGGCGGCCGTGACCGAGGGACTGGTATGAACCAAACCGGCGGAGAGTGCCCGCTGCGGACTCACGTCCATCAGGCCGCCCTGCTCGCTGTGCTCAGGCAGATACAGCGGCAGTTCCCGGTGACCCAGGCCATGAGCCTGCAGCGTCTCGTGGGGAAGCCAGCGAGGCTGGGCGGCTCCCAGGACGGTCAGGAACTCGGACCAGCTCAGGCGCGGGCCGGCAAGATTGAAGACGCCGCTGATGTGCTCCTCCACCACTTTGACGGTGAAGCGGGCCTGGTCACGCGCGTCGATAACCTGGACATGGTCCGTGCCGTCACCGGGAGCCAGCATCTCCCCTCCCCTGCCGGCCCGGTCCACCCAGTAGGGATACCGGGCGGTGTGGTCATAGGGACCCGCGACGATCTGTGGGCGCAGAATGGCGCAGTTCCCGCCGTACACTTCCTGAACGATGGCCTCGCAGGTGACCTTCAGTGGGCCGTAGGTCTCACCGGTCACCTCTGTGACGTCTTCAGCGGCGGGCGGCAGCAGGGGGTCGTCCTCGCGCACCGGGTGCCGGCCGGCTTCGGCATAGACACTCACCGTGCTGATAAACACGTATTGCCTGACACGGTCACGAAGCAGCTCGGCGCTGGCCCGGACCTGGGCGGGGGTGTAGCCGCTGACGTCCACGCAGGCGTCCCACTGCCGGCCTGTCAGCGCTGAGAGTCCTTCCGGGCCCTGGTTCCGGTCGCCCTGCAGCCGCTCCACCTGTGCAGGCAGGTCGTCGGCCGACTTCCCGCGCGTCAGGATGCTGACCGTATGGCCCGCCACAAGAAACGCTTCAACGATATGCCGCCCGACAAACTGCGTGCCGCCCAGAACCAGAATGTTCATGCCACCAGCTTAAGTCCCGCAGCGGGCTATGCTGCCATCATGAAAGTCCGCTTCACTGCGCGGGGGGTCCGTGTCCGGATCGATGACCTGGAACTCGCCGCCCTGCAACGGGGAGAGGCGCTGACGGTCCGGGTGACCTGGGAGGGTGGAGGCTGGAGCCTGATTCTGGATCCGCAGGCCGACGGCGTCATTGGAAGTGGGGCGCAGCTTGCGGCCGGCCTGCGCCAGCGGCTGCCAGAGCTGCTGGACCCGGCTCAGGAGGGAGTGACCCTTCAGGGACCGGTCCGGGTGGATGTGGAAAAGGACTTCGGGCCGCAGCACCTGGACCTCCAGGAAACGGCGCCGTCCTAGCGCCGGGCCCACCGGCCACCGCTTTCCTCCGCCAGCCCCTGGAGCTGCAGCATCACCAGGGCGGTCTGCAGTTCCGGGAGGGGAAGCCGGGTCGTCGCCTGCAGGTCGTCGAGTGTGGCGGGAGTGCCCAGCGCCTGAACAACCGCTGCCTGATCCGGCGGCAGGACCGGCAGTGGCCGCGCGGGGGCGCTGTCCCAGCCGAATTCCCGAAGAATGTCCTGCGCCGTTTCGGTAAGGACCGCGCCGTCGCGCAGCAGTTGATGGGGACCGGCGGCGCGTGGGTCACCGGCCCTTCCCGGCATCGCAAAGACAGTCCGGCCGCACTCCAGGGCATGCACGGCCGTGATCAGCGAACCGGACCTGTGCTCGCCCTCGATCACCAGCGTGCCTGCCGACAGGGCAGCGATCAGGCGGTTGCGCGTCGGAAAGTGATGCTGGGCAGGACCGGTGCCCAGTGGATACTCGCTGACCAGGGTGAGCCGCTCTGAGAGCGCCTCGTTCTCTGGAGGATAGATGCGGTTCACGGCGCTGCCCAGAACTGCGAGGCTCTGGCCGCCTGCATCCACCGCAGCAGTGTGGGCTGCGGTGTCTACGCCGCGTGCCAGGCCACTGACCACGGTGATCCCGGCGTGGGCCAGTTCAGCAGCGAGCAGCCGGGCCATGCTCAGTGCATGGGGACTGGCTGCCCGGGTGCCCACAATGCCGATACTCCTGGGAACCACCGGCAACTCGGGCAGGGGCCCACGCACCCACAGCACCGCAGGCGGGTCCCCCAGAGCCTCCAGCGCCGGGGGATACCCCTCCAGGCCGCGGCCTAGCAGGGTAACGCCCAGACGGCGGGCCAGCTGAAGCTCCGCTTCGGCCTGTGTGGCCGCCCTGGCATCTCCCAGGGCCGCGACGCTGCGGGAATCCAGGCCAGCTACCTCCCGTACGGCGCTTAGAGGAGCGTTCAGGGCTTCATGGGCGGTGCCGAAGTGGCGGCGCAGGCTTTCAATCCGCCGCGGTCCCAGATAAGGCGTAAAGCGCAGGGTCAGCAGGGCGAGCAGTTCGGCCTCGCCGGACTCGGTCAATGCAGCGGGAGGCGGCAGGTCAGGCAGGGGCACCGGCGCAGCATACCGGCGGGCTCACGGGCGTGCGGCCGCAGGTGTGGAGACCTCCGCCAGCTCGGTATCGTCGTGGTGCTGATCCTCATCGTGGTCATCACCCAGTGCGGCGCCGGGAAGGCACAGCACGAACTGGGCGCCGCCTGCCTGGTTGCTGCCGGTCAGGTTGCCGCCGTGCATCAGGGCAATCTGCCGGCTGACGCTCAGACCCAGGCCGCTGCTTCCGGCGCCGCTGATAAACGGCTCGAAGATGCGATCACCCAGTTCCGGAGGCAGGCCGGGGCCACTGTCCTGAACGACAAATCGCACCTGCTCAGGGGTATCTTCCAGGGTCAGGCTGACAGTGCCTTCCGGACCGGCCGCGCGGCGGGCATTGGCCAGCAGGTTGCGCAGGGCCTGGGTTAAGCGGTCCGGGTCACACAAGATCCCCCCGCTCCAGTCGCCCTCGAAACTGGTGCCCGGAACCAGCCGGTCGAGCCGGCCCAGCAGTGTCCGGGCAGGAATGTAATGCCAGACCATCTTCATTTCCAGCTGACCTCGGGCCAGCTGCATCAGATCCTGGGTGGTAAAGGTCAGTTCGTCGGCTACCAGGGCTGCGCGGCCGACCTCAAGGTCACCGGTGCGTTCGGCGGCGCGGTTCAGGGAGGCCTTAAGGACCGTCAGTGGAGCACCCAGTTCGTGGACGATCTGCCCCAGCAGCTGCTTTTCACGGGCCTGCCCCGCCTCGATACGCACCAGCAGGCGGTTGATGGCCGCCAGCAGGCGGTGGACCTCGTCCTCGCGCACGGGCAGCGGCAGGGTGGCCAGGCTGCGGGTGGGGTCGATGCGGTCGGCCAGGTCGGCAGCCTGGCCCAACCCGGCCAGCGCCCGGCGCCCGACCCACCAGCCCAGCAGCAGCATCAGCGCAGGCGTGATCAACGCCGAGAGCAGCAACGCGCGCATGGCACTTTCCCGTGCGGCGATCAGGTCGTCCTCTGGCAATCCCACCCACAGGGTGCCGAAGCCGCCGGCCTTGCGGGTCACGGCGCGGACCCGGGTGCCCTGGAGGGGCAGCCGGTACTCGTTGAGCTGGGGAAATGGTTCTCCCGGCTCCATGTTCAGTCCGTTGCTGCTCAGCGCCACGCGGTTCTGGGCGTCGACCAGAACTGTGAACCCCGTGATGGCCGGAGGCCGCTCCCCCAGTCCCTTGCTGAGATTGGTGAACTGATCGGCCAGTACGTCCGCCCGCTCGTTCAGGCGCGCGTCAAACTGCCGGTCCATGCTGCCCAGCAGCAATGTGACCACCACCAGCCCGATCAGTGTGGTGATGGCCAGGGCGACCAGCGAATACACCAGAGCCAGCCGGAAGCGCAGGCTGTGGCGCCACGCCACGCGCGCCGTACTCAGAGCCACATGGCGGGTCATGACTGTCCCCAGACGGCAGGGCGCCGCCTCCAATGTCTCGGAAGGCGGCGCGTGCTGCGGAACATCATGGCTGAAGTGTAGGAGGGAACCGTAACCGGCAAACAGCTTTCTTCAGGTTTGCAGAACGTAGCCGACATTGCGGATGGTGCGGATTCTCAGGTCACTGGCGGCTTGTTCGAGCTTTTTGCGCAGCTGGGAGATCCGGACCTCCACACTGTTGCTGTTCGGCGTTTCCCAGCCGTACAGGTGCGACTCGATATCCGCCCGCGAGAAGACGCGCTCGGGCGTGCGCATCATCAATTCCAGGATGCGCGCCTCGTGCTCGGTGAGGTTGATGTTTTTCTCGTCCACCGTCAGCAGCAGGCTGCTGGTCGACAGACTGGTGTTGCCTAGGTTGACGCCGGTGCCCGCCGCGGTGCGGCGCAGCAGCGCGGTGATGCGGGCGTCGAGTTCGGGCATCGCAAAGGGCTTGGTGAGGTAATCGTCGGCTCCAGCATTCAGGCCAGCGACCCGCTCCTGCACCCCGCTGCGCGCCGACAGGACCAGCACCGGTGTCGAGCTGTACTGACGCAGCGCCTGCACCAGATCCAGACCGTCCCCGTCGGGGAGGTTCAGGTCCAGCAGAATCAGCTGGGCACTGTGGGTGCCCAGCCAGGCCTGCGCGTCCTTCAGGGTCGCGGAATGATGCACCTGATAATCGGCGGACAGGTATTCCTTCAGGAGTGGCCCGAGATGCGGGTCGTCCTCCACCACAAGAATCTGCGCAAGCATAGGCCTCCTCTGGAACTACTTGTTGTTGATCTTGATGTTATCCGGCCCGGCGACCTTCAGGCCTGGTAACGTCAGGGTCTGTCCCGTCGACTGCACACTGACACTCAGCCGGAAGGTAGCCAGGAACTTTGAGAGTGTCACGTCGTCGTTTCCCGGGGTCTCAATAATCAGTTGCCCTCCCCGCAGGAAGCCGTCGTAGCGACTCAGCAGGGTAGGAAACGTGGCGCGCCGGCGTTCCTCATCTGTCTGGGAAAACAACACCACGACCGGTCCACTGTAGCGCGGGAGCAACTGCACATTGAATTTGCCGCCGCTGCTTTCCCCATATCCGACCTTTGTCTGGAAATCACGGTCCCAGACAATGAACTGCAGAGCCCCCGCCGGAGAAGCGAGAACTAGCAGCAAAAGGGGGATCAGGAATCGGGACATTTTCACTAGGGTATCCAATCTTTCCGGGGAGAAAAGCAAGCCGGCCTGCGTTCAGACGCAGCTCTCAGGTGGCGAACCCACCTGTGAATCACCACCCTAGCGACAAAAGCTG
>NZ_BMPP01000022.1:0-24102 GCF_014647655.1 Deinococcus malanensis | reverse complement strand
GGGCTCCGGCCGTGACTGAATCTGGTCACGGCCGGAGCCCGCTTCACATCGCTTCGAGCATCAGTCGATCAGGGTTTTCCAGCAGGCGGATCACTTCCTTGCAGAAGCGGGCCGCTTCGGCGCCGTCCACCAGACGGTGGTCGAACGACAGGCTGAGGTACATCATGTGCGCAACCACAATGTTGTCGTGCTCGTCCACGATGGGGCGCTTGACGATGCTGTGAATTCCCAGGATCGCAGCGTCGGGCACGTTGATGATCGGGAAGCTGAACAGCGCTCCGATGGAGCCGATGTTGGTGATGCTGAAGGTACTCCCTGCCAGTTCGTCAGGCTGTAGCTTGCCGGCCTGAGCACGCCCGGCCAGATCCACGACTTCACGGGCCAACTCGAAGACACTCTTGCGGTTAACGTCCTTAAGCACCGGCACGGTCAGCCCGGCCTCGGTGGCCACGGCCATGCCCATGTTGTAATAGCGCTTCTGCACGATTTCCTGGGTCGCCTCGTCGAAGGAGGTGTTCAGGCTGGGATATTTGCGCAGTGCCACGGCCACGGCCTTGAAGATGAACGGCAGGTACGACAGCTTCACGTCGGCGGCTTTGGCCTCATCCTTGACGCGGTTGCGGAACTCGACCAGGCGGGTCAGGTTGACCTCGTCCACGGTCAACGTCCGCACGGTGTACAGGTGCGAGGCGACCATCTGGTTGCTGATGGCCCGGCGCATCCCGCGCAGCGGAACACGGTCTTCCAGGTGTTCGTAGCCCTTGGGCGTGCGGTACTGCACTGGAGGGACTGAAAGACCGCCCTGGGCCGCTTTGCTGGAAGCCGGCGCGGGCTGCGCAGCTGGCGCAGGCTGGGGGGCAGGAGTTGGTGCGCTCACAGCCATCGTGGGCGCAGCCTGCCCCTGCGCCTGGGCCAGCACGTCCGAGACACGGATGCGGCCATTGGGCCCGCTGCCCTGGACCCGGCCCAGCTCCAGACCGAGTTCGCGGGCCAGCTGCCGGGCGGCCGGCACGGCCAGGACCCGGCCGTCGTTGCGGATCGGCTGAACGGCGACCTGTGCAGCCGGGCTACGACCTCCCAGCCCCTGGACCTTGACCTGCTCGTCCGAGGCGAAGGCCTTGAACAGGCTGCTCGAATCGTCATCGGCCTTGGGCAGATGGCCCGCCTCTACGATGCTGCCGCCCATCTGCTCGCGGTCTTCCTGCGCTTGGGTGGGCAGCTGGACACTGGCGGTTGCCGGGCTCTCTGCCGTCTCCTGAATGGCCTGCATGGGACTGGGAGCCGAGGAACCGGCAACGCCGCCTGCCTCGTCGATCAGGGCAATGGCGGCGTGCACCGCCACCACATCGCCTTCATTGGCCAGACGCTGGCTCAGCACGCCCGCCACCGGGCTGGGGAGTTCCACGGTGACCTTGTCGGTCATGACCTCGCACAGCGGCTGTTCCAGGGCGATGGTGTCACCCTCCTGGACCAGCCATTTCAGGATTTCGCCCTCGACGACACTTTCGGCGAGTTCGGGCAGCAGCACTTCTTTCATGACAACCTCTCTTGATAAGGAAAAAACATTCAGCGCAGCAGCAGTGCGCGCAGCACGCCGTAGGCCGCCAACAGCAGTCCCAGGACCTGAATCCAGCGCTCGCCCTGGGCGTACCAGTAGGCCACGGCCCCCAGCAGCACGAACAGCGCGCCGATACACAGGCTCTGCCAGGGTTCAGCCAGTTTGCCGATCAGCCCATAGACTCCGAAGCCGATCATCAGGCCCAGTGTGCCCAGCAGGGGACGCCACAATTCCGGCTTCATGGGCCCCTTCCGGGCTGCTGGGCAGGCATCAGTAATTCAGGGCCTGCACGCAGGCGCGCACGATCCGGTTGGGACCAGGCAAGAAGACCTTGTCCTGCACATAGGGATAGGGCGTATCGAAACCGGCCACCTGACCCACCGGAGCCGTCAGGTAGTCGAAGGCCTGCTCCTGAATGGTGTAGGCGACCTCGCCCATGAAGTTCCCGATGCGCGGGGCCTCGCTGACCAGCACGGCGCGGCCGGTCTTCTGGACGCTGGTGAGCACGCGGTCCTTGTCCCACGGCACCAGGCTGCGCAGGTCGATAACCTCCACGCTGACGCCTTCGGCGCCCAGGGCGTCGGCTGCTTTTTCCAGGTCGGGCATCACACCACCGTAACCGATCAGGCTCAGATCGTTGCCCTCGCGGCGGATGGAGGCCTCTCCAAATTTGACCATAAAGTCATGAGTCGGCACCTCGCCCTTGGAAGCGCGGTAGAGGCGCTTGGGCTCGAAGTAGATGACCGGGTCCTCGCCACGGATGGCGGTCTTGAGCAGCCCCTTGGCGTCGTAAGGAGTGCTGGGCATGACCACCTTGAGGCCCGGCGTGTGGGTGTAGTACGCCTCGGGGCTCTGGCTGTGGTGGTGCCCACCCTTGACTCCGCCACCCGAGGGCGTGCGGATGACCATGGGCGCCGTGAACTGCCCGCCGCTGCGGTAACGGATCTTGGCCGCCTGGGAAATGATCTGGTCGAAACCGGGGCCCATATAGTCGGCGAACTGAATTTCGGCGACCGGGCGCATGCCACGTACGGCCATGCCGACCGCCGCACCGACGATGCTGGCTTCACTCAGCGGCGTGTCGAACACGCGGTGCTTGCCGAAGGTGGCCTGCAGGCCGGCGGTGGCCATGAATACCCCACCGCGTGCGCCTACATCTTCGCCGAACACCACGACGCGCTCGTCGCGCTCCAGTTCCTCGTGCAGGGCCTCGGTCACCGCCTGAATCAGGTTGATGGTCCGGGTCTCCCCTCCCCCGCTGGGGACGCTGCGTTGCTGCGTGGCGGTCATGCGCGCACCTCCTGACCGGTTTCCTGCTCGGCACGCAGGAGGGCCTCCTGGTCACGCAGGTGACCGGGCATGTCGGCATACACATCCTCGAAGATAATCCGCCAGTCAGGCTGTCCGGTGGCCTCGGCCTGAATTACCTGCTCGTCGACCTCGCGGTGGGTCTGGGCAATCATCTGGGCGCGTTCCTCGGCGCTGATCGGGTGACCCAGGTGCTCAAGGAGCTTTTCCAGGCGGACGATCGGGTCGCGGCCGAGCCATTCCTCGACTTCCTCGCGGGTGCGGTAATGCTTCTCGGCGTCCGCGTCTGCGTTGCTGTGCGAGCCCACCCGGTACGTCAGGCATTCCACCAGCGCAGGCCCGTTTCCGGAGCGCACCCACTCGGCGGCGTGCGCACAGACTTCCATGACGGCCACGATGTCGTTGCCGTCAACGTAGAAACCGGGCATGCCGTAGGCCTTGGCCTTGATGTGGATGTTCTCACTGGCCGTCTGGGCCTTGAGGTTGGTGCTGATGGCCCACTGGTTGTTCTCACACACGAACAGGGCCGGGGCCTGATGGGCGCCTGCCATGTTCATGCCGGCGTGCCAGTCGCCTTCACTGGTCGCGCCGTCACCAAAGGTGCAGACCGTGATCTCGTCCACACCCAGGTACTTCTGGGCCATGGCGTTGCCGGCAGCCGGCGGCACCTGCGAGGCGATGCTGCTGGAAATGGACACGAAGTTCTGACGCCTGGCTGCAAAGTGGTGAGGCATCTGCCGGCCGCGGCTGGGGTCGCTGTTGGTGCCCAGGCACTGACTGATCAGCTCGAACATGGGCACGCCCATCGCCAGACCCAGGGTGTGATCCCGGTAGTACGGCCAGACCCAGTCGTGGCCCACGCGGATGGAGCGAGCCAGTCCCACCTGGGTGGCTTCCATCCCGCTGGACTGGGCGTAGAAGGTGGTCCGGCCCTGGCGCAGCAGGGTGATGAGTTTGCGGTCGAATTCGCGCGCACGCAGCATCAGTTCGTGCAGCTCGCGCAGCACCTGCGGCGTGAAGCGTTCCGGCAGTTCGCGGACCGGCACACCGCTTTCCGACACCCACTGGATGGGTTCAGCTGTGAAAGGTTGAATCATGACGGGGAAAGCCTCCTCGGCCATGACGGGGGAAGGCTTATGGGGCGCGCCCACCGTCAGGAGTTGTCTATCTAACGTTCGTTAGGCATTCTAAGCCATGCCCAGGAAACGCGGCGGTAAGGCGTGTCGGGGGGGCACTGCCTCGCCGTCCACCATGTGGAGACATGGGGGGTGGTAAGACAGTGTCAATGTGCGAAGAACACGAGGTCGGCGGGGACCTGCGGCGGAAGGGCGCGGGGCTCTCCCCTCTCACGCAGTCCGCTGGCGAGGTGACGCGCTTCGGCGAGGTAAGTCTGGTAAGGCACCTCTCCGGTCTCGCTTAGGGGCCGGCCTTCTCCAAACAGATCCAGCGGAGCCTCGTCGCTGGCATGGGTCCACGCGCCGGTCTGCCAGTTGAAGTCGTACAGGGGCAGGAAGCGCTCGCCATATTCCGCAATGAACTCGACGGCAGAGAGCAGAAAACTGACCTCCTCGTCCGTGGCCCAGGGCGCCAGATTCAGCCGGGTCCAGCCGGGCTTGATTCCTTCCAGATCTCCCAGGATGCACTGGAAGTAGCGCTCGCTATGCTCCTCGTCAATGTTCAGCAGGGCGTGCCCGTAAGGCCCCGCGCAGGCACAGCCTCCCCGGGCCTGAATGCCGAACAGGTCATTGAGGAGCCGGACCACCAGCCTGGGATGCAGGTAGGTCCCCTGCTCAGTCCTGAGCAGGAAGGAAAGAAACGCCAGGCGCGCAGAGTCCGGGTTGCCCAGAACCTGGATACGCGGGTTGGTTCCAAGCTGAGCCAGAGCGCGACCGAAGAGTTCGTGTTCGCGCCGGGTCAGCTGCTCTACCCCCAGCTCTTCTCTGATCCGGAAGGCCAGTGCCGTGCGGATCTTGCCCAGAATGGCCGGGGTGCCGGCATCCTCGCGGGCTTCGATATCGTCGATGTAGGCGTGTCGCTGCCGGCTGACATAACGGACCGTGCCGCCTCCGGCGGTGCTGGGGACCGGCAACTGGTAAAGATGCTGCTGGAAGCACAGCACTCCGGGCGTCCCCGGGCCACCTACAAACTTGTGCGGGCTGAGAAAGACAGCGTCATAGCCGTCCCTAGCCCCAGGTTTCATGTCGATCTTCACGTAAGGCCCGCTGGCTGCAAAGTCAAAGAAGGCGTACGCCCCGTTGGCGTGCAGGAGCCTTGCGACGCTGCGTGTATCGGTCAGCAGACCGGTGACGTTGCTGGCCGCGCTGAACGAACCGATTTTAGGGCGCCGGGCGTAGGCAGGCGCCTTGAGGAGGCTGCGCAGGGCGTCAAGGTCGAGGCCACCCCGGGGACACAGCGGCACCTCGATCACCTCGGCCAGGGTTTCGCGCCAGCTGACCTCGTTGCTGTGGTGCTCGTAGGGTCCGACAAACACGACAGGACGCTCGTGTGCCGGCAATGTGGCAAGGACCGCGTCGCGGTGGACGGCCGGAACACTGAGGCCCAGGATGTCCTGCAACCGCCGCACGGCGGCTGTGCTGCCGGATCCGCAGAACAGGAGCTTGCAGCTCTCGTCTCCCCCCAACTGGCTCTTGATGTACGCCTGGGCCTGATGGGTCAAATGGGTGCTGTGAGCACCGGTGGCACTGTCTTCGGTGTGGGTGTTGGCATACAGCGGCAGCGCCAGGCTGGCGATCCGCTCCTCGACGCTGCGCAGGGCCCGGCCCGAGGCCACGTAGTCTGCGTAGGTCACGCGCCGCGTTCCGAACGGTGTGCGGATGGCCGCGTCCCCGCCGATCAGGTCGGCCCGTAAACTCGCAAAGTCCATAAGCCCAGTGTAGTGGGCCCTATGCTGCCTTGCTGCGCCGTCCGGGAACGACGGTCACCCTTGTGTGACGTGCCGCCCGGTACACTGCCGCCTGAGATGAGTGGCTGGAATGTGATTGTGATCGGTGGTGGACACGCTGGCCTGGAGGCGGCGTGGGCCGCAGCGAAGTTCGACCGGGTGGCGCTGCTGATCGGCAACCCCGCCACGGTTGGAAGAATGCCCTGCAACCCGGCCGTAGGAGGCCCAGGCAAAAGCCAGCTGGTGTTCGAGGTGCAGGCACTGGGCGGTCTGATGGGCCGGCTGGCCGATGAGACCGCTATTCATACGCGGGTTCTGAACGCCAGCAAGGGTCCGGCAGTTCAGTCCCTGAGGGTGCAGAACGAACGCGACGCCTACGCTGAACGCGCACAGGATGTCATTTTTGGACATGTGGGCATAGAGATCGTTCGTGGTGAGGCGGCCGATCTCGAGTCCGACGGGCGGGGCGGCTGGCTGGTGGTCACCACCGACGGACGACGACTCGCCGCACGGAGCGTGGTTGTCGCTGCTGGAACGTTCATGCGTGGGGTGACCTGGTATGGGCGGCATTCGCGCCCGGAAGGACGGCAGGGCGAGCCACCCTCCCGTTTTCTGTCGGCGCCTCTGGCCCGCGCCGGGCACGTCCTGAAGCGCTTCAAAACCGGCACCCCGCCCCGGGTGCGGGCTGACGCCGTGAATTTTTCTGAGCTGCTGGAAATCCCGGCCGATCCGCAGCCGCGGGGCTTTACCGGCCGTCCGGGCCCACGTGCGACAGAGTCGCCCACCTGGCAGACCCACACGACCCCGGAGACCCACCGGCTGATTCAGGCGAACCTGCACGAGTCCCCGATGTACGCGGGCGATATCGAGGGCCTGGGACCACGCTATTGCCCCAGCATTGAGGACAAGGTCGTGCGGTTTGCCCACCATGACCGGCACCTGTTGTTTGTAGAGCCTGACGGCGTGCAGACCAGTGAGGTATATCTGCAGGGCTTCAGCTCATCGCTGCCGCCGCATCTGCAGGATCAGCTGGTCCGGACGCTTCCAGGGTTTGAACAGGCAGTGATCCAGCGCTACGCCTACGCTGTGGAGTATGACGTGGTGGATTCGACCGAGCTGACGCTCAACCTGGAATCGCGTTACCTGCCCGGTGTGTTTACGGCGGGGCAGATCAACGGAACAAGTGGATACGAGGAAGCCGCGGTCCAGGGCCTGGTGGCGGGCATGGCAGCCGCCCGGCGCTCGCTGGGCCTGGAGGAGCGGACCATCGGGCGCGAAACCGGATATCTGGGGGTGCTGCTCGATGACCTGGTGCTCAAGGGCAGCGATGAGCCCTACCGCATGATGACCAGCCGGGTGGAGCACCGCCTGCTGGTGCGGCAGGACAATGCCGACGAGCGCCTGACGCCGCTGGGCCTGCACCTTGGTGTGGTCACCGCAGCTGAAGCTGCAAGGGTTGAAGAAAAGTACAGCCGGGTCCAGTCGGGGCTGGAGGCGCTGGAACGTCAGAGGGTGCAGGGACACACTGGCGATGCATGGCTGCGCCGTCCCGAGTTCGCGCTGGCGGATATCGAAGCATTGGGAATCGTGCTTCCTGCTCTTGAGGCAGAGGAACGCGAGGCCCTCGAGATCCGGGTGAAGTACACAGGGTACATCGAACGGGCCCGGCGGCAGTTGCAGTCCGAAGCCCATGCCCGCCGGCTGAGCCTGGAAGGGGTGGACTTTGCTGCCATCGCGGCCCTGTCCAACGAAGCCCGCGAGAAGCTGACGCGTCACCAGCCTCAGACGGTGGACCAGGCAGCCCGAATTTCAGGAGTGCGCCACGCCGACATTGGTGTGCTGCTGGTGCACCTGAGACAGCACCGTGTTTCACGGGAAACCTGACGGTGAAACAAGTGAGACGCGCTGAGGTTATTCGGCGCGTCTTCGCTTGACGGCCCCTTCGTTTCACGGGAAACTTGACGGTGAAACAAGGGGGCAAGGATTTGGCGACTTTTGAACAGGGCCTCCTGCTTGGGGTCTTGATTGGAGAAGGACATTTTGGCGGGGACGGCAAGCAGCCCCAAGTCACGGTGCGCATGCACACCAGACACGCCGGGCTATTCAGCACCCTGCTTGATCTGTGCCCAGGGTCCAAGCTGTACGGACCCTATGAACACGGGGGCCGCAGCTACTACCAGTGGATGGTCCGCGGGAAGGTGTTGCGGGAACAATTGGTCCCACAGTTGGACGCCCTGCCGCTGCAGAGCATCGACGACCATGTTTACGAGCGATATATGGAAATGAAGCAGAGGTACCACCTGTGAACCCTGAAGCTGCCGACCTTCTGCGCTGCGGCGCGCAAGAACTTGGAATTGATGTTGAGCCGGCCCTGGACCGTTTCGCGGCTCTGCTTGCTCTTTTGCAAGAAGGAAACGCCCGGTTTAACCTCACCGCCCTGAAGACCGAGCCGGACATCGTGCTGAAGCACTTCGTGGACTCCCTGACATGTTTCGGGGGAGGGCATCTGGAAGGGGCCCATCAGGTGGTTGACCTGGGCACGGGGGCTGGATTCCCCACCCTGCCGCTGGCCATCATGCGAGCGGACCTGATGTTTACGCCGGTGGATTCCACCCGCAAGAAGGTGGAATTCGTGCGTGCGACAGCCGAAGCGCTGGGACTGCACAATGTCCGCCCTCTGGCCGGACGCGCCGAAACCTTGACCCGGCAGCCCAAGCACCGTGACCGCTATGACCGGGTGGTGGTTCGTGCGGTCGCAGCCCTGCCTGTACTGGCGGAACTGGCCTTGCCATTCCTGCGGCCTGGGGGACTCCTGGTGGCCCAGAAAGGCCCGATCAGCCCGGAGGAATTGCGGGCCGGACAGCGGGCAGCCGGGGAATTGGGCGGCCGGGTCATCGAGGTTGAGGCCTTCAGCCTGCCGGTGCTTGGAGACGCTAGGACCCTCGTGGTGATGGAGAAACTGCGCGATACCCCCAGCAAATACCCGCGCCGGGAAGGCGTGCCCAATCAACAGCCGCTATTCTGGAGCGCGAAGTGAGACAACAACCATGAAGGTGCTTGGGGTCGTAAACCAGAAAGGTGGCGTGGGCAAAACCACCACGGCCGTCAACCTCGCGGCCTATCTCGCCGCTGGCGGAAAAAAGGTTCTGCTGCTCGACATGGACCCGCAGGGCAACGCCACCAGCGGCCTGGGACTGCGCGGCGCTGAGCAGGGTCTGTACGAGGCGCTGGGCGAACCGGCACGAGCGGGTGAGTTCACCATGCCGACGTCTCAGGACGGGCTCTCAGTGCTGCCGTCCACGCCAGATCTGGCCGGTGCCGGAGTCGAGCTGGCCGACGATCCGGACGCCCTGACCCGGCTGCTGGCCAGCGTCAGCGGGTACGATCTGGTCCTGATTGACGCTCCACCCAGCCTGGGTCCGCTGACCGTTAACGTTCTGGCCGCAGTGGACGCCTTGCTGATTCCCCTACAGGCCGAGTACTACGCGCTGGAGGGCCTAGCGGGCCTGATGGAAACTGTCGAGCGGGTTCAGGGCGGACTCAACCCGCGCCTGAAGGTTCTGGGCGTGGTGCTGACCATGTTCGACGGCCGGACCAATCTGGCGCAGGAAGTCGAGACCATGGTGCGCGGGCACTTCGGTGAGCTGGTGTTCTGGTCGGTGGTGCCGCGCAACGTCCGGTTGTCCGAGGCCCCCAGCTTTTCCAAGCCCATTAACGTGTTTGCCCCGCTGTCGAGCGGCGCGGCAGCCTACAAGCGACTGGCCGACGAGGTGATGCAGCGTGTCGAAAAAATCTAGTCTCGGCCGTGGTCTGGACGCACTGCTGGGAGCCAAGGCGGCGCCAGAGGCCGCGGGGGGATCACAGGTGCAGACCCTTAGCATCGGCCGGATTACCCAGGCGGCCTATCAGCCCAGGCAGGTCTTCGCCCCGGAGGCCCTGGCTGAGCTGGCCCAGAGCATCCGGGATAAGGGTGTGCTGCAGCCGCTGCTGGTGCGGCCGCGCGGTGACACTTTTGAGATTGTGGCCGGCGAGCGGCGCTGGCGGGCCAGCCAACTGGCCGGACTGACCGAGATTCCGGTTATCATCCGCGACCTGGCCGACCGCGAGGCGCTGGAAATCGCTATCGTGGAAAACCTGCAGCGTGAGGACCTGGGCCCACTGGAAGAGGCACGTGCCTATCAGGCCCTGATGGACCAGGGCCTGAACCAGGAGGGGGTGGCCCAGGCGGTGGGTAAGGGGCGCAGCACGGTGGCCAACGCCCTGCGTCTGCTTTCTCTGGACGGTGCCGCGCTGGGGGCACTTGACCGCGGACAGATCAGTGCCGGTCATGCGCGGGCCATTCTGGCCCAGCTGGAGAAAGACCGTGCCTGGGCGCTGGACCAGATCGTGTCCCGGGGGCTGAACGTGCGGGAGGCCGAGGCGCTCAAACGGGAGGCGCGGACCCCTGCACCCATCAAGGTCAACCCGCCGCGAACCTACCGGCAGGTGGAACTGGACCTGAGCCGCCGCACCGGCACCCGTGTGCGCATTACCGGTGAGGACAAGGGCCGCGTAGAACTCAATTACGGGTCCCGCGAGGAGCTTGAACGCATTCTGTCGTTGCTGGGATACGCGGCCGACGACTGAAAAACCGTCACTACCGAACCGCAGTAAGGGGAGAGGCACATACGCCTCTCCCCTCTGTTGTGTTCCTTCAGGACTTCGTGCCGACCAGGAAAATGTTGGGCCAGGGTCGATACTGACTGCGCAGCGTGTCCTGCTTGAACGCCTTGCCGTCACGCATGAATTTCCGGGTGACCTCAATGACGGCACCCGGCGCGGCCCAGTCCACCTGTTTGCGCTGACCGGCGCTGAGGGTCGCGTCCTGAATCAGCCGGTCCTTGGGCGAGGGAGTGGTGCTCAGGGTGCGCGGCGCAGCGACTTCCACGGTGTAGTCGCGGGCCTTGCCGAACACATGCACGCTCAGCCGGGATTCCTTGTCGTCCCAGTCTGCCTGGAACCACAGGGCGCCGCCTGTGTCGTTGGCAAAGCGCAGGTCCTGACTGGGCTGGTAGATGGTGGCGTCCAGGCCCTGGGGATCGTAGTAGTGCACCTGATAGGAGTGATTTCGCCGTTCCACCACCGGCAGTCCGGCCTTGTACAGCGTGCGGAAGACGGTGGTGCTGACCTGACAGATGCCGCCGCCCACGCCGCTGGCGGTACGCTCGCCGGCGATAACCAGTCCCGTGACGTAGCCGCTGCGGGTGCTGATCGGTCCAATCATCTGGCTGAAGGAAAACGTCTTGCCCTCAAACAGGCGGTCCTTGAAGCTGGCTGCGCCCACGTGGATGTTGGTCATGCGGGCTGCGCTGCTGCCGTAGTAGTTGGTTTCGCCGCTGCCCAGATGCGCGGTTATACCCCGCGAAGCAAAGTAGTCCAGCGTGCGATTGGGTGCCACCTGACCACTGATCACCACGGTGGCCTTGACGCCTTTCGGATTTTTCAGTGCAGTCAGGAGGCTCTGTCGTGTCTTGGCGGCGTCCACCTTCAGGCCGTTGCGCTGCACCAGGGCCCAGCCATCCCACTGCTCCTCGAAGCGCGCGTCCTGTGGCTGGGTGGGCAACCCCTTGATAAAGGCGGCGAGGTCGGCCTCCAGACTTGGGGTGATGACTCCACGCTGACGCAGCGCCGCAACGCGGCTCCCGGGGATAGTCAGGGTCCGAGTGAACGGCACCGTGGTCTTCTTGCCGTTGACCAGCGCCGGCCACTGGGCCTCCACGTTGATCAGCAGCGGCCCTGAGGGTTGGGGAGCGGGCCGGGCCGGGGTGACAGGCTTGGCAGGGGGGCCGGGTACAGGGTCAGCGGGAGCCGGGTCGGCAGGCGGGGGCTGGACCGGCGCCGGCTCCACGGGAGCGGGTTCAATGGGGGCAGGGTCAACAGGGGGCGCCGGGTCGGCAGGCGGAGGAGGGGTGGGTACAGGCTGGGGCGCTGGGGTCGCAGGGGGCAGTACCGGAATGCCCTGAGCAGCGACGTGTGCGCCCAGCAGCAGTGTTCCCAGCAGCAGGGCGCGGGAGAGGGCAGGAAGCATGCTGGGAGTATTTCATGCATGCCTTTGTGGTCCATGAATGCCCCCAGGCAGGGGAGAGGGCCGCAGTTCATTGCGTATAAAGGCCATGTACGTCTGTCGCGCCGGGGTGCCGAAAAGCGCGTGGCGAGTTGGAAGTGCATCACAGGGCGTGGTGTTGGGGGTCCTGTACACCCCTGGTCTAGAACCAGCCCCGACACTAAGAAGCAGTCTTTTTACATGGACGCCTCTTAATGCCTTTGGGGGACGGCACTGTTTAAACGTCACGGTGGCCTGAGGGTGTCTCGCCTCAAAGCTGGCTTTTCTCCGCCATACAGTAGACGCCTTTACGCATAGGACGGTGCACCTGCACATAGGACCAGCTGTTCAACAAGGAGGCTGACATGAATACCAATACCCTGGCCAAAGGTCTGGTTGCGGGTCTGGTCGGTGTGGCGGCAATGACCGCCGCCGAGAAGATCGAGCAGTTGTTCACTCGCCGCCCCAACTCCTATATCCCAGCCCACACAGCCGAACGCCTTTTCGGGCTGCCCCACCGCCCGGACGAGGAGCGGCTGTGGCTCAACTGGGCCATGCATTGGGGCCAGGGCATCCTGCTGGGCGTGGCGCGCGCCGCCATGGCCGAGCAGGGCCTGCGCGGTCCGGTGGGCTCATTCATGTACATGAACCTGCGGCTGCTCAACGACCAGACGCTTGAAAACGCCACCGGCGCCGGAGCTCCCCCATGGACCTGGCCGGTAGACGAGCAGGTGATCGACCTGCTGCACAAGGCCATTTACGCGTATGCGACTGGTGCCGTTGCTGACAGACTGATTCAGGGTCCACCCGGCATTCCTCAACCCCGCAGGCCCTGGGCCCTGAGGAACTCGTGAACTGGAAGACAGCCTGACGGGCAGCCTTCCGAGGGCCAGATTGCATGCGGGCTGCGGGTGGGCAGCGACCAGCGCCGGGCAGTGGTGCCGGTACCTGCTTTCGCAGGAGGGGGCAGCCTAGAGCACCAGGGGAAGGCACCGGGCTGCGACGGCTGTGGTCCCAGTATTGTCCAGCCCACCTCCTGCCGACTGCGCTACATGGTGGCCTGCAGGCTACCGCCGCCTGAGCTCCTGCGAGGTTTAGCCGCAGGGTTGGCTGCGTCGTCTTGGCCAGATCGGGTGGTCGGGCCAGCCATGGGGCCGGGTCGAGCGGCCGGTTCAGCCCTGCTGGAGGGCCCCGGCGCCCAGCTGGCGGACGATCTCGGCGACCGCGACATCGGCATGAAAGCGGCCGTTCTCGATGAACACCTGATTGGTCCTGCCGGCAAATCCGGCGCTGCCGGCCACGAACAGGCCAGGCACGCTGCTTTCGTAGTGGTCGCTAAGCACCAGACACTCGTCCGGATGCTGCGCAAGCCCCAGACCCGACAGGAAGGAGAGATCCGGCCGGTAGCCGGTCAGCGCAAAGGTGAAGTGGGTGGGGAGGTCCCAGGTGGTGCCGTCCTGGTCCTGCACGCGGACAAGATCGGGGTGGATTTCCACCACGCGGGAGTTGTAATGGGCGGTGATGCTGCCTTCCCGGATGCGGTTTTCCAGGTCCGGGCGCACCCAGTACTTGATGGTCGATTTCAGTTCCGGCGCCCGCACCACCATGGTGACGTTCGCGCCGCCGCGCCACAGGTCCAGCGCGGCGTCCGCGGCCGAGTTGCCGGCACCGATCACCGTGACGTTCAGGCCCATGAAGGGGTGCGCCTCGGTGTAGTAGTGGCTGACGTTGTCGCTGTCCTCGCCGGGAATACCCAGAGGCATGGGATTGTCGTAGTAGCCGGTGGCCACCACCACCCGGCGGGCTTCGACCACCCCGCTGTACCCGTCACGCTTCTCGACCTGCACCGTAAAGCCCGCCGGAGCCGCGTGGATTCCCGTGACCTCGGTGTACTGCTCGACATTCAGCGCCTCGCGCTGGGTCACCAGCCGGTAGTACATCAGGGCGTCACGCCGGTCGGGCTTGTCGTGCCCCGTCACCATCGGATGGTTGCCGATTTCCAGCTCCGGGGCAGTGGTGAAAAAGGTCATGTAGGTGGGGTACTCGAAAATGGCGTTGACCACGCAGCCCTTTTCCAGCACCACATAACTCAGGCCTGCACGCTTGCAGGCAATGGCTGCCGCCAGGCCCACCGGGCCCGCACCGATAATCGCAACATCTACCAGACCGCTCATGGGCTGCATTCTCTCAGGTGTCGATGCCTGCAAGGGTAAGGTCGTCCGGCCTGCGCACCTCAGCGGATCAGCAAGCCCGCGTCCAGCAGTGGGCGGCCCGGCACCGCGTACTGCTCCTGGGCCGGAACGCTGACGGTTTCCAGCTCCGGGTAGCGCAGGGCCGTGAGATAACCGCCGAACGCGCAGCCGGTATCGATGTTCACGGTACCGTTAAGCCAGCGGGGCGCCGTGACAGGCGTGTGGCCGTAGACCACCAGCGCGTCTCCCTGGTAATGGCGGGCCCAGTCTCGCCGAACCGGCAGTCCGGTTTCATCCACCCGGCCGTCGGTGTCACCGTACAGCGCAAAGCTGCGGACCCGGCCCGAGACCCGCCCGTGAAAGTGCTCGGGCAGACCGGCGTGCGCCACCACCAGCCGTCCCCCGTCGAGCAGCAGGTGGCTGGGCTGCCCCTGCACGAAAGCCCGCACCTCCGAGCGGAAGCCCTCGCCAGCCGCGTGCAGCTGCTTGAGCGTGACGTCCAGCCCATGCAGCGCCCGTACCGCCTTGCCGTTCAGGGCGCGCAGCAGCTTCTCCTCGTGGTTGCCGGGCAGACACAGGGCCGAGCCGGCCTGGACCATGTCCATGGCCAGCCTCAGCACCCCGGCACTGTCGGGACCACGGTCCACCAGATCGCCCAGAAACACGGCCCGGCGGCCCTCGGGTGGACTCATGCCCGACCCCGTTGCGCCGGGCCCGCTGGTGTAGCCCAGCCGCTCCAGCAGACTCCGCAGTTCCGGCAGGCAGCCGTGAACGTCCCCGATAATGTCGAAAGGACCCTCCAGGACGCGCCGGTCTGGCGCCAATGGCACGCGCCGCATCCTGACCTGCCTGACGTCCTGCACACTCCGCAGCACCCAGACCCGGCGGAAACCTTCTTTCTCCAGGCCGTGCAGGGTTCGGTGCAGCTCGGTCACTTCGGCCGCCAGCGCGGCCGGGTCACCTTCGGGTCCGAGACGCTGGGTCAGCAGCGCGCGTGGCAGGTCCAGCACCACCGCCACCGCCGCCACGTCGTGCTGCCGGGCCAGATCCAGCACACGCCGCCGGTCATGCGGGCGCACCAGTGGCGCGTCCACCACGGCAAGTTCTCCCTGGGCCAGCCGTGTGCTGGCCACCTGGAGCAGGGGAGCGAGCAGGTCGCCGTCCTGGGCGGAGTGTGCTGGCGGCGCGCTGGCCACTTCCTCCGGTTTGAAGTGCTGCGCGGCTAAGGTCGTTTTTCCGGCGCCGCGCGCCCCAATCAGGGCCACCAGGGCCAGGGCAGGCAGGCGCACCTGGCGGTGGTGTTCACGGGGCTGTTCTGAGGGGCCGGGCATGGTGCCGCCATGCTGCCATATCCGGCGCCCGGCTGGCCGTGCAGGGGACAAAGGGAGTATCTTCAGGGCACCCCAATTTGGCTCGGTCAGGCGTTCGTTCGGCCACCCTCTCCTCTCACTGCCCAGATCAGAGGTGATGCACATGCCCGTTCGTATTGTCAGTCTCGCGGCGCACAGCGGCGCCGGAAAAACCACGCTCAGTGAAGCCCTGCTGCACCGCAGCGGGGCCATTTCACGCGCCGGACGGGTCGAGGACGGCACGACCCAGAGCGACCACAGCGAGGAGGAACGTCAGCACGGCTTTTCGATCCGCACCGGTGTGCTGCGCCTGCAGCACCGGGACGTCAGCATCACCCTGCTGGACACGCCGGGCTTCGCGGATTTCGTGCGTGAGATCCGCGGCGGGATCCGTGCAGCCGACAATGTGCTGGTGGTGGTCAGTGCCACCGGTGGGGTAGAAGTGGGCACCGAGCGGGTCTGGACCACCGCCGACCGCTTCGGCATGCCGCGCATCGTGGTGCTCAGCAAGATGGACCGCGAGCGTGCGCATTTTGCCGCGACGCTGGCAGACATCCGCGCGACCCTGGGGGGGCCGACGGTGGCCGCCTACCTGCCCGACGGCGAGGGCCCCGATTTCCGTGGGTTGGTGGACGTGCTGGCCGACGAGGATCAGCTGCCGGACGGGCTGCGCAGCGCTGCGGCCGAGGCCCGCTCACTGCTGACGGACGCCATCGTGGAAACCGACGACGAACTGATGAACCGCTACCTGGAAGGCGAGGACATCGGGACCGAAGAACTGCGTGCCGCGTTCTACCGCGCCGTGCACGCCGGACAGCTGTACCCGGCCCTGCCGGTCAGCGCCACCACCGGCGTGGGCCTGGACGAACTGCTGGACCTGATGGTCCGCAGCCTGCGCAGCGCGGCTGAACGGGGAGACCTGACCGGTGTGGACGGTCAGACCCGCGCGCCCACCCCCGAGGCGCCCTTCAGCGCCCGGGTCTGGCGCGTCAGCATGGATCCGTACGTGGGCAAGGTGGCGCACGTACGGGTCTGGAGCGGCACCCTGCGCGCCGGTGACACGGTGCGCAACACCACCCGCGGCGTCGAACTGCGTCCCGCCCACCTGTATGTCGCCAGCGGCCGGGACCTGCAGGAGGTTCCTGAGCTCAGCGCCGGCATGATCGGCGTGCTGACCAAGAGCCCGGACCTGCACACCGGTGACACCCTGGCCGACCCGCAGCATCCCATCGAATACGATCCGATGGAACTGCCCGACGTCGTGTACACGGTGGCCCTGCACCCCCAGACCCGCCAGGACGAGGACCGTCTGGGAGACGCGCTGACCAAGCTGCTGGAAGAAGACCCCACGCTGCACTACAGCCGCGAACCACAGACCGGCGAAATGCTTCTGGGCGGCATGGGCGAGATGCACACCACCATCGCGGTGGAAAAGCTGGCGGCCCTGGGGGTCAGGGTCAGCACCACCCCGCCGCAGATTCCGTATCGCGAAACCATCCGCGCCACCGCGCAGGCCCAGGGCCGGCACAAGAAGCAGTCAGGTGGGCACGGCCAGTTCGGAGACTGCGTGGTGCGGGTGCAGCCGGGAAGCGGCTACCACTTCGGCAGCGCGGTGGTGGGCGGGGCCATTCCGGGCAAATACCTGCCCAGTATCGAAAAAGGGGTGCAGGATGCCCTGGTCAAGGGGAGCCTGGGCGGTTTTCCGGTGCAGGACGTGCATGTCACCGTGCTGGACGGCAGCTACCACGAGGTGGACAGCAGCGATCTGGCCTTCCGCATGGCCGGAGCCCTGGCCGTGCGCAACGCCCTGGAGCAGGCCAGGCCCGTGCTGCTGGAGCCCGTCATGCTGCTGCGGGTCCGGGCACCGGCGTCCTTTACCGGCGACCTGATGAGCGACCTGCAGACCCGCCGCGCCCGGGTCCAGGGCATGGAACCCGAAGGCAGCGTCTTTACCATCAGTGCCGTGGTGCCGCAGTCGGAATTGCAGACCTACAACGCCGACCTGCGCAGCCTGACCGGGGACCGCGGCGCCTATTCGGTCAAACCCTTCGGCTACCAGGAGGTCCCCGAGCATCTGTCCAAGAAAGTAATTGAGGAACGCCGCGCGGCGCAGGCGTGAAGTGCGATGGGGGTCTGGGATGAAACCATCTGAGCCCTCATCTGCCGGGACGGTCGTTCTTGGCAGTCAGTAGGGTGTGGCCATGCGACTGAACTACGTGAGCTTTGTCGTCACGGATATGTCGGCGGCCCTGGCTTTCTACCGGACTCTGGGGCTCCCTGTGCCCGCCGATGCTGACTTCACCCAGGGCCACGTGGAAATCGAGGCCGGTGGTCTGCGCATAGCCTGGGAAACCGAGGCGCTGCTGCGTCAGCTCAATCCGGAGTGGAGCCCACCCTCTGGCAGTGGCCGGGTCGCGGTGGCGGTGCAGGCCGACGACCCGGCGGGGGTGGATGACGCCGTAAGCCGTGTCCGGGCTGCCGGATACTAGGTGACCGCCGAGCCCTTCAATGCGCCCTGGGGGCAGCGCTATGCCAGCGTATGCGACCCTGACGGCACCGTGGTGGACGTGTTCGCCTGGCTGCCTCACTGAGCACCGGTATGCTGCGACCGTGAGGCTTGCGGCGAGGAACAGCAGGTGAAGGTGTGGATCGCGCTCGATGGCGTGGGTCACCCCCTCGACGCTCCCGCTGGCAGCGCCTGGGAACAGGACCTGCCGGCCCTGCGCCCGCTGGTGGACCGTGGCGCCGCTCTGGACGCCACCCTGGGCATAGCCGGCCAGCCGCAGTCCGGGACCGGGCAGTGCTGCTGGCTGACCGGACAGGATGCGGTGCGCATCATGGGCGAGCACTTCGGGCCTCATCCGGGGCCTACTCTTCAGCGCCTGCTGACCCGGCATAGCCTGCCCGTGCGCCTGACCCAGGCCGGGGCACGTGTGGCCCTGACCAACCACTATGCCCCGGCGTTTTTCGAGGCGCAGCGTCGGCGCGCCCGGCTGGGCTGTTTTCCCTTCTCGTTTCAGGCTGCAGGTCTGCCCCTGAATCCCTCCGGACTGCCGCTGGTGTCGGCCTCATTGGGCCTGGACTACCGTGCGCCCTGGCTGGAACAGACCCTGAGCCTCACTGACGTGCTGACTCTGGGCACCGCGCTTGGCCGCTGCGCCCGGGACTGGGATCTGCTGGTGCTGGACCTGTGGTTCAGTGACCTGCTGGGGCACGCCGGCCGCGACCCCACGCCGGGCGAGGTGACACGGGCTGCCCGGAGCTATCTGGTCCGGGTTGACGCCCTGCTGACGGGCCTCCTGAGCAGCGGAGCAGAGGTGGTCTTGAGCAGTGATCACGGCAACATGGAGAACCTGCGGGTCAAGGCCCACACCCTGGCCCGGGTGCCCCTGGCAGCTTCTTTTACGGCCGTGAGCGGTCCTGGGACTGTGGTACACGGCGGACAGTGGCTGAGCGCCTGGGCGGGTCTCCCCGAGGCAGACCGGGAAGGCTGACCTGGAGCGCAGCAGACCGTTCTGTCCTGGAATCTCCAGCGCTGGAGGCAGCCCCGGAGTGAGGAAGGCAGCTTAAAAGAGCTGCATCATCTGGTCCTGCTCACTCAGCGCTCCCGCCACCGCCGAAGAAGCAGACGCAGAACGGTGAACGGCCCACACGACTCAAAGTTATCCACAGAGTTATCCACAGGGCTTGTGGACAAGCTGTGGATAAGGGGTTCAGCGACAGGAAAAGTCGGTAAGGAAAACCCTGTGTGGAACGTCATGGAAGCGGGATTCGCTTGGCCGCATCATGCTTCGGAAAGTTATCCACAGGAGGCCGTTTCACTGTGGATAACTTTGCCCGGCGGCCTGTTTTGCCGCTCTCACAAAGGCCCGCACGGCATCCGGATTCTTGACTCCGGGCTGAACTTCCAGGCGGCTGACTGCGTCCACCCCGGCGGGTCCCAGCACCCGGATGGCCTCCGCCACGTTCTGGGGCCCGAGCCCACCGGCGAGCCAGGCACCTGCCGGAAACTGCGTCCGCAGTCCGGCCCAGTCCAGGGGCTGACCGCCCCCAGGCTCCGGCGCGTCCAGCATCAGCGTTACGCGGCCGCGGCCTCTCCACACGCCTTGCTCCTGCGCCAGATCAGCGGGGCGCAACACACGCAGAACGGGATAATACGCAGCCAGCTGCTCCAGGTAAAGACTTGACACCGGGCCGTGAATCTGCACTGCCGAGACCCGCGCCGCTTCCGAGAGCCGCAGGACCTCGTCCAGGCCCTGATTGAGGAAGACACCCACCCGCGCCACGGCGGGGCCCACGCTCAGCCCGGCCTCGCGGGCGACCCCGGCCGTGACCAGCCGCCGGCTGACCGGCGCGAAGATAAACCCCAGGGCGTCGGCGCCGGCCTCGGCACTCAGCAGCGCGTCGTGCACACTGGTGGTGCCGCACACCTTAACCTTCACGGCTGGGCCGCCTGCGCTTCCAGGGCCGAGACCCGCGCTTCGAGCTCGCGGTTGCGGCGCAGCAGGGCCAGCAGCAGCAGGGCGTAGTGGTCGTACAGCTTGGGCCGTTCCATGCGAAGTTCTCCGGCCATCCAGCCGGAAAGCAGACGCTCGGCCTCACGCAGGACCTCCTCGTCAGGTACGTCGCGATAGGAGCGTTCTCCCAGGATCTCGCGCGCGAAATTCAGTTCACGGTCCATGTCGCCTATTGTGCCGCCCCGCCACCTGGCCGATGCGCCGTGGTCAGCCCGGCTGACATGCTGGAAGACATGATCCGGCGCCAGACCCGCCTTCACCTGCTGTGCGTGCACCCGGATGGGCAGCGCTTCGCCCGCCAGAGCGTGAGCGTCGATCTGGCCACCTACTACGGCGAGAACGTGCTGGAAGCTGCACCCCCTGCCTGGAAGGCACAGCTGGGGCGGCGGCTGAGCTTTGCCAGTCAGGGAGAGGTGAACGGTGTGCGCCACAGTGAAACGACCTGGCTGCTGCACGCTACCGGGGCCATGTCCTGGCAGGCACTCGGCGCAGCACCCGAGCAGGTTCAGGTGGAAGTGCGTGCGGCTGCCAGGCCTAACCGCACGCCGTGGTTTCATCCCGACTGGCAGCGGCAGGCAGCAGCCTGGATAAGCGAGCAGCTGCAGAGGCGTGGACTGAGGCAGGTGGCTGCGCCGCGTGTGCTCAAGCACTGGCAGATCAGCCTGCTGTGGCAGGTACCGACCTGCAGCGGCCCCGTGTATTTCAAGGCGGTTCCGGAGCACTTTCGGCACGAGGTTCCGGTCACGGTCCAGCTGGCCGGGAAGGTGCCGGGCGCGGCCCCACCAGTCCTGGCCTGTGACCCTGAACAGGGCTTTTTGCTGATGGCCGATGCCGGTGCCCCGCTGGAGCCGGACCTGAAGGCCGTCATGCTTCATCTGGCCGGTGTTCAGCAGGCGAGCGTGACACTGATCCCTGAGCTGAACCTGCCCGATCATGGCCCGGCACATATCGCCTCCCGCCTGGACCACCTGCTCAGCGACGAGGTGCTGATGGTAGGTGAATCTGGCGGACTGACCTGTGATGAGGCACATCTTCTGCGGGCGGCGCGGCCAGGTCTGGAAGCCGCCCTGAGCCGCCTGGAAGCCAGCAGCCTGCCACGCACGCTGGGGCACGCAGACCTGCACGGGGGCAATGTTGTGTGCGGCCCCGGTGGCCTGACGTTTCTGGACTGGTCGGACGCCAGCCTCACCCACCCGTTCCTGGACGCGCAGCCTGAGTATTTCTTCCCGACCGGCCACGCGCCGGATCCGGCAGAACTGGCCTGCGCCACCGAAGCCTACCTTCGTTGCTGGACCGACCATGCTTCCCTGGGCGAATTGCGGGCCCTGCATGCCGACGCGCTGCGGGCTGCTGAACTGCTGCGCGCGCTGGGGTATGTGGACGGTATTCAGCCTTTCATGGACGACCCCGCGGAGTGGCGTGGAGCACACCTGCTGCACCTGCGCCAGCTGTTGACTGGCGCACCTGAAGCTCCGGGTGATCTCCGCCCTGCCCACCGGGAGGGGCGGGGCTACCTGTCCACCTCCGGGTCAGGAGGCAGCGGCGCCAGAGCCAGGCGCACCAGATAGGGAGCCCCGTCCGTCCCCGAGGCAGCCCGGGAATGACGCGCCAGAACTTCCAGCAGTTCGCGCTGCAGCGCTTTGGCCTGGGTATGTGTGAGCGGGCGCGTTTTCAGGGTGTAGTCCAGCACGGCCGGCTCATGTGGACTCAGGGAATGCCAGGGCTCCTGTCCGCTGACCGTGTCATAGCCGTACACGCCCTCGCCCTCGCGGTACAGCAGCATGCCCCAGCCCTCCTCGGAGTGGGCGCGGCGCATCACCTCCAGCATGGCTGTCTGAAACTGCTTTTCGTGCGTATGCCGTTCCTGCACCAGCACTTCAAGCAGGTCCACGGCGGGCGTGGCCGTGTAAGGCACGAACAGGCGGGCGCCGACTGAACGGTAGATCTTTACGGGCCGCCCCCGCCGGGGTTCCTCGCGAACGGCGTGCAACAGGCCAAGCCGGACCATCTGCTTCACGCGGTACAGCGTGGCGTTTGTGTCCTCCCCGAGTTCTGCCGCTGCGCGCGCCACGGTGCACTCGCGGTCCAGAAACGGTTCGAGGAACCTTCGGCAGCAGGGGTTTACCAGGAAGGCCGCGGCCCTGGCGTCCGTGATGGTGACCGGGCTCTCAGGTGCCGACACGCGCCCCCGTGAACCTGCCAACAAGATGACTGAGTGCCGCGCGGGTTCCGGCATCCGCGCTTCCGCCCGCGGCATTCGTGACAGCCACGAAAGCGTGCCCTTCATCGGGCAGCACGACGATCAGTGCCAGGAAGGTCTCGGCGCTTCCCGAGTGGGTGCTGGCCTGCCTGCCACGGTAGGTGCTCACACCCCAGCCCAGCCCGGACTGACCGCCGGGCAGGAACGGCGCGTGAATCCGGCGGTAACTGTCCTGGTCAAGCAGGCGGCCGCTGCCCAGCAAGCCGCGGAGGTGTTCACGCGCGAACACCGCGAAATCCAGGATGCTCATGTACACGTCACCGGCAGGGCCAATCCCAGGGTGCAGCTGGTAGGTGCCGTTCGGATCGTGCGGGGTCCACGCACCGTCTACCCACTGGTGCCCCCACGGTTCGGCGGTATGGGTTCGCCCTGGCCAGCCGAAGCCTGCGCTGGGCAGTTCCAGCGGGGCGAAGAGCCGCTCATGCATCAGCTCCTCCCAGGTGCGTCCTGTAATACGCTCGGCAACGACCGCGGCCACCCCCACGCCGGCGTTGGAGTACAGGTATGTACCGGGCAGTACGGCAGGTTCCTGCTTCAGCGCCCAGCGTGCAAACGTGTCGCGTTGCTGCGCCTGGGAGCCACGTGGCTCCGGAGCGGCAAGGAACTGATGGTCCTCGTCGAAAGGTGGAAGCCCCGCGTAGTGGGCAAGAAGGTAGGCCAGCGTCGCGTCGTGATAAGCCTCATGTATCTCGCCTGGCGGAAAAACGTCCGCGAGGCGCAGATCCCACTGCAGCCGGTCCGGAATGAGGGTGGCCAGCATGCTGGCAGTCATGGGCTTCGTGCACGAGCCAAGGTGCAGCCGGTCATGCACGGTCACCTTTGCCTGCCGGTCGGTGCGCTGCTGGCCTGTGGCTCCGGCCAGGACAGGGCCGTCCACAGGGGAGACAGCCCATGCCAGCCCAGGCAGGCGGTACTCCTGCGAGATCGCAGTAAGGTCGGTGGCAAGATCTGGTGGCGTGGTGAACTGGTGAGACATAACTCAGCTTGAGTTCCACTCTAGGTGACGCGAAAGGGAAGGATTCATCTAGAGAGGGAACCTCGGTCCAGGGCTTAGACGTGGCCGAAAGACAGTACCCGCAGAGCCCGCTTGCTACAACGCTGGGAGATGAACCCGGGGTATCTACACTGGAAGAACATCAAGGCGTCGTTCTGAGAGTCCTGCAACGAGCAGCAGCGGGCTGCATATGGGTTCGCGACTTTTGAAGGTCTGTTCAGCGGCAGCCTGTATATGGCCCATCACCGGGAGCCGGCTCAGATGGGATCGGGCGCCAGGTTGCCGGGCAGTGGGGTTTCCATGCCTGTGCCTGCCGGTTCGGTTGTCGGCTGATCCAGTGGAGGCAGGGTGCCGCCTTCCAGCACCGTCTGCACGTCCTCTCCACTGAGGCTTTCGCGGATCACCAGTTCATCGGTGAGGCGGTTGAGCACATGGACGTTCTCGGTCAGCAAGGTCAGGGCCCGCTTGTACTGCTCGTTCAGCAGCCGGGAGACTTCTTCATCGATCTGCTGGGCGGTCTGGTCGCTGTAAGCGGCGGGTTGTGGGCCGTAGCCCAGGTAGCCGGCGCTTTCCTGTGCCAGGGCGATCTGGCCGACATCGCTCATGCCCCATTCGGTAACCATCCGCCGGGCCAGCCCGGTCGCCTGCTGAAAGTCGTTGGCGGCGCCGGTCGTGACCTGTCCGGTGGCCACCTGCTCGGCGGCGTGGCCGGCCAGCGCCACACACAGCCGGTCCAGCAGCGCCGAGCGGGTGTGGTGCATGCGGTCCTCCGGGGTATACAGCGCCGAGCCCAGACTGCGTCCACGTGGAACGACCGTCAGCTTGTGCACCTTGTCGGCGTACGGGAGGAGTTGAGCAGCGAGGGCGTGACCGACCTCGTGGTAGGCGGTGACCTTGCGGTCGGCTTCCCGGACCACCAGGCTGCGCCGTTCGGGGCCCA
>NZ_BMPP01000021.1 GCF_014647655.1 Deinococcus malanensis | reverse complement strand
TCGACGCTGAAGTTGCCCGGTTCACGCTCGACAAACACACACGCGAGGTTGCCGTAGGGGTCCGCCTGCGAGAGGGGTTTGGGCTTGAAGGTGAAGTTGCGCACGCCTCCCACACCGCCTGGGACTGTCTCGGTGTTGTCAGGCACCAGGTTGACGCCGATCGAGTGGCCCTCGTACCTGATCGTCATGGTGGCGCTCATGTTGAAGGTGACCGGCGCGTTGCGGACGTCGATCTTGTAGCGTCCCTGGGCATCGGTCCGGGCGATGAGGTTGCTGTTGTACGCGGCGGTATTGTCTGCCACGACCTCCACCCCAGGCAGCGGCACCCCCTGCTCGTTTACCACCGTCCCGGTAATAAAGCCCCGCTGTGCGGTGGCGCCTGGCCCGGCTTTGGCGGTGGTGTTCGGCGCTGCCTGGGGAGTGGTGGCTTTCGGTGCAGCGGCCGCCTTCTTCACTTCGACAAGTTCAAGCTTTACGTTGGCGGTGCCCGGCTTGACCAACGCGGCGGGCTTTTCCGCCGCCAGATTGCGGTCCACCCAGTCCCCGACGCTGACATCCTCGTCGCCGTCATTGTCCTGCACGGCGTAGATGGCATAGGACACGTTGCCCAGGCCGCTGATGGTAAAGTCCGCCTTGGATTTTGAGCTCTCGATTACGACACCTTTTACGTCGTCAGAGTCGCAGTCTCCTTTCGGACAGGCAATAACGACCGTGTCCTTGAGGGCGTGCCCACCGCCTGCCGTGACGGTTCCTTTAATGGTGCGCGAAGTGGTGGCGGCGGGGAGCGCCTGGGCCACCAGCGAGAGGGTGAGGCCGAGCATGACTGTCAGGGTAGGGATGTTGTGGTTCATGGGTTCCTCCGATGCCTTCCGGCTTGATCGGAGCGTACGGGGGGCCGGATGGCTGGAGAATGTTTTGAAGCCCATGCGAGTGCCGACAGAACGGGTCGACGTCGGCATACGTCGAAAATGCCAGAGGTGCAAACGCTGTGGAGGCTGCCCTCAAGGAACGCCTCGCCCCCGCCACCCAATGTGAAGCGTCATTGTTTTTCAATTTTGACCGCTGGCGGAATATAACCTTCAAGGTCTCTCGCCCTCGTGGGGTCGGGGAGTCATCACGTGGTCCAACACCATACGACCCGAAAGATTCTTATGAAGGCTAGACCGAAACGCGGGTTTCTGGAACTGTTCGGTGGCGGATACAGGCACTGCTTCACCTGCCCTCAGTCATTAAGCTGTCCGTCGGCCTTCGTCCGCGTTGCGGCCACGCAGGCTTTGACAGCCGCTGATGCCTTCGATGGTGACCTCACCACCTGGGGGCAGGAGGTGTGGCTATGCGAATATTCACGGCTTTGACAGACATTCTTAGTCCAAGGAAGGTTACTTGTGGTTTAGTGCAGCCGTTGCGGCCGGCAGCGAGCTCAAAACGGCTGGCAATCGGGGCCAGATGGTGCAGACTCTCACCCCGGACCTGGGTGCCCTGAAGTCATGGCCATCCCACGATGGTGGGTCGTGGGATGACCATGGCATGGTTGCGCGTCAGGAAGCCGCCTTGGCGGCGCGGTCCGCCAGAACCTCCAGCGACTGGCGCACGCCTGCGGCTCCACTCAAGTCACCCGCGTGCGTGAGGGCAAATTCGGCACGGGAGTAGAACTCGCGCGCTTCCGAAAAACGGAGATTGTTCGACGCCGCCTCACCTGCCTTGACCAGCCATGGCGCCGCCTGACGCAGGTCGTCGCCGTCCTCCCAATGGGCCGCCACACGGGCAGGGTGTCCGCCCGCCGCTGCGAGGACGCGCGCCGCGCTCCGGTGAAGTACGCGGCGTACCGTGGGCGGCGTCTGCACAAGAACGGTTTCGAGCACGAGGTCATGGCTAAACGCCTCGCCTGAGACGATCTGGGCCTCCTCTAGCTCTTCCCAGGCAGTAACTGTATCGAGCAGGCTGGTGCCTAGCGTTTGCGTCACGAGTTCCAGCGTGAAGTCCCGCCTCAGGACCGCGGCTGCTCGCGCTGCCTGCAGCGCATTCGGCGAGAGTCGCGCGAGGCGCTCCTCAATCAACGAGGCTATGCCCGAGTCCGCCTCGACCGGAGGCTTGACTTCGCTGCTGCCACGCTCGTACATGTTCTTGACCGTCTCAAGCACGAACTGTACGTTTCCCCGGGTCATGCGCGCAACCTGGTCAGCCACTGGGGCACCTCCCGGCACATCAAGGTCTGCCAGGAGGCGGGTGACGGCGCTGGGGCCGAGAGGCGGAAGATGAATGGGCACGACCACGCCCGCTGCGTACATGGAATCAAGCAGAGCTGCCGAGTAGGGCGGGAGCGCCCCGGTGCGGTGACAGTACAGGCAGCGCAGCATGGTGTTGGTGTCACCCCAGAAGCGCGATCCGACGTACGCGCCCGCCTCGATGCTGGATTCGTCCATGAACTGCACGTCGTCGGTGCAGATAATGACCGGACCGCGCTCGGCGACAAGCCGCACCACTTCATACTTCGCTTCGTAAAAGCGGCGTTTGTCTGCCTCTGTCGTCATTGGCGGCGGCGCCTCCCCAAGCTCGGGCAACATCCGGGCGAGTTCGCGTACCACCCACTGAGGCAGATCGAGGTCCGGGTTGGCCGCGAGCGTCTGCCGGTAGTTCCGGGTATGCGTAGCGTACGGGATGCCCGCGTCACCGGGACGGCCCTGGAAAAACAGGATCTGATGGTCCTGGCGCGACCGCAGGAAGTCCTGCGCGAGCCGCGATTTGCCTGACCCCGGGTCGCCCTCGATCATGATGCCCAGGCGCTGCTCCCAGGCCTCTTCCATCTGGGCCCACACGTCCTCACGGCCTACCAGGGTCGGGGGCCGCAGGACACTCAAAGGAATTCGCGCAGGCTGCGAGGGTGCACTCCTCTTCACCGTACCCTGATCGATTTCCCGGGCAAGACGCTGCGTTTCTGGCGAGGGGTCGGCTCCGATTTCGTGGCGCAGCCCCTGTTTGTAGCGGTGATAGGCCCGCAGCGCTGCGGGCCGGTCGCCCTGCTCGTAACAGGCGCGCATCAGGACCTGACAGGCCTCCTCAGACATGGGATCAAGTTCAGTCCAGCGCTCAGCAAGCGCCGCCGCCTCGGTCGCGTCACCCTCCTGCAGCATGCGTGCGATGTTCTCGCGGTACCAGCCTGCCTTCGCCGCTGCGAGTCGCTCGCTCTGCGCGAGGATCCATTCACTGACGTCGGGCAGGTCGTCGAAGTCCGTTCCGTCCAGCAGGTCTCTGCCCGCCTCCGGTTTTCCAGTGGTGAGGACCTCCAGTGCGTCCACCGCAAGTTCAGGTCGCAGGGTGAGCGACTCGCCGGCGTCCACAAGGTCCGCGCCGCTCGCTTCCCGAAGGCGTCTCAGCAGATGCACGAGATTATTTCTGGCTGAGCTGGTGGGAGTCTCGGGCCACAGCAGGTCGGCGATCTGCCCGCGCGGCATGGTCCCTTCCAGCGCGAGGTAGGCCAGGAGCGCCGCTGTTTTGCGCTCAAGGCTCACTGCTCGACCCGCAGGCGAAACCAGACGGGGCGGCCCCATGACCTCCAGGCGCCAGGATGTCTGAGAATCAGGCATTCCCCAGTGTAATAATTTTTACCCTCCAGAGCCCGGCATTCCCCTTGCCGTGAGTATTCGGCGCGCGACCGAGCTCCGGGTCAGAAAGGTGTCTTTCAGTTCGGCTGGAACCTGCTCTCCAGCCGTCCGCATCAACCACGCTTTCGCCTGGTCCAGGGTCAGTTCCGCCGCCGGGTCGGCGGCCGCGCTTTGGGCCTCGAACAGGGTGAGCAGCACTTCGCCCCGGGACAGGTCGGCGGGTTCGCGCGTTTCCAGGAGATGGCCGGCGCGTGTGGCGCTGGCGAGCGCCTCCTGCAGCTCGCCGCCGTGGAGCAGGGTCCTGGCAAGGCGTGTGTGTGCGCTGAGTTCGAGGCCGCCGAGGTCGTGACGGCAGGCGATATCCAGAGCTTCCCGCGCCGCGGCGCAGGCGGCTGTGGGGTCCCCCATCAGGGCCTGCACGAGCCGCACCCGCCCGAGCGCCAGGGGGCGCGGCGACTCGCCAAGCAGCGCCTCAGCGCACTTCAGTGCAGCCTGAGCATCCTTCCCTCGCTCGAAGGCGAGCCGGGCGAGGGCGAGGTGGGTGCGCACCGCGAATGTGCCTGGGATGGAAGACGCGTTCGCCTGCAGCAGCAGGTCCTGCGCCCGCTCGAAGTCTCCCAGAAACACCAGAACCTCTCCGAGGCAGCTGCGGGCATAGTCATGCAGCCAGCCGCTGGGGTCAAGTTCGGACGTCAGAACATGCTCGAAGTGCCGCACGGCGGCCGCGTACTCCCCCAGGTCCGTGTGGGCGACCCCGAGCAGGAGGTGGCTTGTGGCCGAGGCATCGTGCGTGCCGGGGTCATGAAGAGCGACGGAGCGCTTCAGGGCGTCCAGGCCTCCGCGCACGTCGCCGAGTTCGCTCAGGCAGACCGAGAGGTTGCGCAGAATGACCGCGAGGTGACCCCGGTCGCCCAGTCCCTCCAGCATCTGTGCGGCGCGCAGGTGCAGGTCCCGTGCCTCGCGATGGCGGTCCTGATGATCCAGAACGACAGCGAGGTTGCTCAGCCCGGTGGCCAGGCTGCTGGAGGGCCCAAGCCGGTCAAGGACCATGACCGCCTCCTTGAGGGCCGATTCCGCGTCCGCCAGCCTGCCCTGGGCCCACAGGGCCGTGCCGAGGTCAGCCAGCAGCCTGGACCGCAGATCCGGCTCGTCCTGGTCCGCCAGTGCCAGGGCGGCCAGGCCGCGCCGCACGGCACCTTCCGCGCGCACACCCTCGTTCCTCGCGGAAAAAAGACCGGCCTGAAGCAGCCAGGCCTGCGCGGTCTGCGAGGGAGTCACTGCGCGCTCCAGCACATCGTTGACCGAATTCTGCCGGGCTTCCAGGTCATCCCCCAGGCTCAGGACCTCTGCCCGGCTCCGCCACGCGCCGAAGGTGCGCTCATCCTCCTGTGCCTCAAAGATGCGGGCCGCTTCCTCGAAATAATTTCCCGCCTCCCGCAGACGCAGGGATGCACGCGCCATTTCGCCGGCCTGCAGGAGCCATGGAGCTGCCTCCAGGTCCTGCTCGCCCTGCCGCCAGTGCCACGCCACACGGGCAGGCTCGGCGCTCTCACCCGACAAGGCGCGGGCCGCGGCGCGGTGCAGCAGCCGGCGCACCGACGCAGGAATCCCCTCCAGCACCGCTTCCGCCACCAGATCGTGATGGAAGCGTTCCCCTGAAAGAATTTCTGCCGATTCCAGTTCGTCCCATGCCGCGATCACGTCGAACAGCGGCGCCGAGAGCATGGTCGCCACGAGCTCGGGCGTGAAGTCACGGCCCAGCACGGCGCTCGCCCGGGCTGCGTGCAAGCCCATCTTCGTGAGCCGGGCGAGGCGGTCACCGATCAGCTGGCTGAGCTTCGGGGGTACGCCTCCGGCGTGGCCGAAAGCCACGCCGCTTGCCAGTGCCTTCACGCCTTCGAGCACGAAAAGAGGATGCCCGCCAGAGGCGCGGGCGAGCCCTTCGATGTCCCCGGGAGGGACGTTCAGGCTGGAGAGCAGTTGTCGCGTGGCCGGCCCGGTCAGCGGCGGCAAGGTGAACCAATCTGCCTGACCAGCGTTCACCAGGCGCTCGAAGATCCCGTGGGTGTAGGGGGGCAGCTCGTTCTCCCGGTGCACCGCGATGAAGTGGGGCAGGCCGCCCGGCTGACCCATCGGAAAGGCCGAGTCGATGAAGTCGAAGCCAGTCTCGATGCTCGCCTGATCTGCAAACTGCATGTCATCAAAAACACAGACTTCGATTCCGGTTAGGCACATCCCGAACACAGCCTGAAGCGCGCTATGGAGTTTCGAATCGGTGGTTGTCGCTGGCGCCTCTCCTGGAGGAGCGAGTTCAGGCAGGAGAAAACTCGCCGCCCGGCGCAGGTCGAGCGGCACTTCGGCGCCAGAGAGACTCAGCGCCCGGCGCAGGCTTCGAATCGTCGTGGTGTAGGGCACCAGGTTGTCCCCCGGGCGGGCCTCAATCCAGAGCACCTGTCCCTTACTCGACGCAAAATCCGCAACGACTCGCGACTTTCCCATGCCGGGCGCACCGGCCACAATGATGAACTGCCCTTTGGCCCATGCATCTTCCATCCGCGCGAACTCGCGCTCACGGCCGGTGAGGGCGGGTGCCGGCAGGGGGGCGGGCAGGAGGGGGGTCACGGGTCTGACCGCAGCAGGTGCGCCGCCCCGCTCGATCAGGGCGGCGAGCTCACGGGTTTCGGGCATGGGCTCAGTCCGCAATTCGTCACGGAGACGTTCCTGCAGCCCCACATACACGTCCAGCGCTTTGGAGGCCTCACCAGCGAGATACAACAGGCGCATCAGCCGCCGGTGGCTCTCCTCGGACTGTGGGTCAAGATCAAGTGCCCGCCGGGCGAGCCGGGTGGCGCCCGGCAGGTCACCGGCTTCCTCGGCCAGGGTCGCCGCACGAGCGGTCACCCTCGATCGCCGTGCGTCAACCCGGTCACGTTGCACGACCAACCAGTCCGCCAGGTCGAGGTGGCCGTCAAAGACGACTCCCTCCAGAAAAGGAGCTCCCGGCAGCTCTGCAGCCGAACCGCCGTTCAGTACGTCCCACACATCAACCTGAACCTGAGGCGCGAGCGCAAGCGTCTCCTGACCCACAACGAGGTCCTCGCCGTACGCGCCGCGCATCCGGCGCAGAAGCTGAACGAGATTGTTGCGCGCTGCGGTCTCGGCGCGCTCCGGCCAAAGCAACCCGGCGAGGCGAGGGCGCGGTATGGACCCCTCCAGCGCGAGGTATGCCAGTAAGGCGAGCGACTTACCCTCCGGACGAAACTCCCGGCCGTCGGGCGCTGCGAGCTTAGGTCCGCCGAGCAGAAACAGGCGCCATACCGACGTGATGTCCATCGTACGTTTATGTTATCAGGCATCTCCCGCCGCCTGGACTCTCCTGGACGGCACTGCCGGGCATTGGCAGGGAATGATCTGAGGGTCAGTCTATAACGATGGGCCCGCCTCCTGTCGGGCCCATCGACCGCAGCGTTCACCCACGCAGGAAAATTCCGAACGCGGTGCCAGTGAGCACAAGACCGAGTGCGGCGGTGAGCAACCCCAACAGCCACGCGGGCTCCTCGTGCGATCCGCGTAGGTTCTGCAAGCCAGCTCCGAATGAAGTCACGATAGCTACGACAAACAGCACAGGATTGAAGACAACGTTGATCAGGAACACTCCCGTTTCATCGGCAAAGTGGCCGCGCCAAAGCGGCAACTCCGGCAGCAGCAACACCACTGAAAGCGTGCCCGCGACGATCGGAGCCCACTTCCAGCCGCTGGCGACGACCAGGGCAAGCACAGCGAAGATTGGAATGGTCAGCATGACGGGCGTGAACCCGTTCCCAAAAACGAGAAAGAGCACATTGTACGACAGGCTGAGCCCCAGTAGGGCGAGCGCGGCAACGCGCGACAGGAGAGGAAGCGTCTGACGGGCAGAAGGTGAGCCATAGATACTTTGCATAGCTTCTCCAAAGTGAAACGAGGACGGGTTCGGGTAGCGAATCGGACGACCGAGCGGACCATCTGAAAATGACGGTCAATACTTCTCGCAGTCACCTCCTTTCAGTGGAGGCAAAGGTATCGAAGGTGGGATGGCTGGCCGGTGACACCCCCGGGGAAAGCTCAGCTTCAACATCCGGCATGCCATGGAGTTGCCCTCAGGAACAGGACGCAGAAAGCGGCCCCAAGTCTGGCGAGTTCAGGGGTGGACAGCAATGTGAGATCGATCATGCGTTGATTCGGGCGCGGGCGGAAGCCGGGCGGGGCTTAGCGCGTTGGGTCAGCGGACGCATCGGGGGATGGTCCGCCCATGACGCCGAATCGTAAGGCCGGGCCAGCCGGGCTCTACCGCCTAAGCTCACTTGGTCAGCTTGAAGCTCGTCAGCACCCGGTCAATGGTTTCCTTGGCCGCAGCGTTGGCAGGCAGCTCTCCCAGGTAGCTCAGGGTGTACCCGACGTCGCCCCGAACGAGCAGCACGATATTGCCGTACATGGTGTTGCCACCCCGCGTACCGGTAAACACCAGTTTCCGCCCCGCGACGCCTCCCACCTTCACGGTCTTGTTCGTGTCGAGCTTGTAGTTTCCCAGCATCTGCGGCAACGACTCGGTCGTCGCCTGCGTGTAGGCCGCAAGGTTCATGCCCTGAGGCAGCTTCTGCGTCACGACCGTGATCATGCTGGTCGCCCCGGGTGTGCCCGGCACCGAGATGGCGACGTCGGTGCCTGCAAGGTTTGCCTTCGCAGTCCAGGCGTCGGGGTAGGTGAGGCTGTAGCCGTTGGTGGCATGCCTGAAGGTTTTGGCCTGCGCGCCGCCCACGATCACGAGGAGGGCCAGGACTGCCATCTGGGTTTTCTTGAACATGGATTACCGCCTTTCGGCGAACACCGCGTTCGCCTGGCAGGAAGGCTACGTGCAAGAGGATGATTCAAAGATGACACCCTTGGCCCCCGCATCATCCCCGCGCCGTGCCCGGCCCTCTAGCGTGGGCGCACCGCATGAAAGGGAGGAGATCATGAAATAGAAGACGACAGCACAACAGATCCGGATGGACGGGCGCATGTACGTGCTGCGGGTGCCTCGCGGCCCTGGCCGCGCACCAAAGGTGTTGCTGGCTGTCCTCGGACTGGTGGCGATCGAAGCCAGCCTCACGCGAGACGATGGGTAGGGCTGTGGCTGGCGCAGGCGAGCTCACAACGAGATGCAAGGGGTTGACCCGGCGAGGGCAAGACGTCAAGCTGCAGTTTCCTTCACCGCTCCATGACAGCCTGCCGGAGCGGAGAGAGGAAATGTCGGTGAGCCGCGTCCCCTCCTGCCACAATGGCCGTTTTGAACATGGCATTGGGGAACTGTCGCCCCAAATCGCCGGAGCCGCGGAACTGCAGGAACCCGGGCGGACTCAGGGTAGACCGGCTGCCGGAGACGGCGGACCTGGCCCCCGAGGTCAAACGCGGTGAGCTCAAGTCGTCCACCCCTTGCAGCAGTCGGTGCTGCGCTTTTTTCATTGGATGAGGCAGCCGAAAATTCCCCGGTCGGCGCCCCCGGACCAGGTCCGCTGCCTTAAGAAAAACTGACCCTTACCGTGTTCCGGTCTTTAGGCCCCCGCGTGAGCAGTAGGGCCGCGCCCACAAGCATGGCTGCGCCTGGCAGCAGGAGCCAGGCCCACAGGCTCGACTCCACGCCGGGCACGAGCACAGCGTTTTCCCCGTCTGGCGAGTGGTACACCTTCACGGCACTTCCCACCGGGTAACGTCTGCTCTCCCGTCGCGCCCATCCCTCATTTGAGGAAGACCCCTCGAAGAGCGAGAGTTGGTGCCCCACCCGGTGAGCGCCGTCCACCTCATAGCGGTAGGTGACGCGCGGCGTGAACAGCCAGCCCTCGAACCTTCGCCTGGAAGTTTACCCTGATCTGCACCGCTGGTGCCCCTCATTCGTCCTGCGGGGGGCTCACCGCCCCCCGGTACCACTGTGGCGCGCGGACCGGTTACACTCTCTTTTCAGGCTGCTTTTTACGGTCCGCTGTCCCCCGCGCCCCCGCAGAAGTCCAGGGACAGAATGGCGGGCACCCATACGCCACGGCTGACCTCGTTGCGGCCACTACCCCAGGGCGTCATGCTGCAATCATCCTGCCCCGACTACCCTGACGCCATGACACGGACTCTCCCGCGGAACGACCATCTGACGCCGATCGAACCCGGGCCCGTGACGCCAAGCGCGGCGCCCATGGATATTTACGAGGAGCTGTGCCACCGCGCCCGGGCGCTTGAGCACGACGCCGCCTTCCTGGCTCTGCTGCGCCGCCCGGGACTGGATTCCAGGGGCGCCGTGCGGCTGGCGCTCGACGCCGTGCCCGACCTGGAACTGCTGCCCTTGCCCGTGCTGGTTCAGGAGCTCGGGGCCGTCCTGGGCCGGGCCCGCCCCTGGGTCCGCGCCCCGGAGACGCGCGTGTGGCTGGCATGACGGGCCGCCTGTGCTCCCTGATCATCGCCGCGCTCACGGCAACATCGGCGGCAGCGGCGCCCACCGGTCGGCTCGCCTACCTGAAGGGCGGGGCGGCGTGGGTGGAGAGCACCCCCGGCCAGGCCGCCCGGCAGGTGCCGGAATCACGCGGCGCGGTGCTGCTGGCCCTTTCCCCCACGGATGGCGCACTCGCCTTCCTGACCGGTCCCCAGGGAACGAATATCCATGCCGAGAAGGTTCCGCCCCTGCGGCCCTGGCTGAGCAGGCCGCCGTACACGAAGAGCGTACTCTTGAATTCCCTGGTGCCCGGCCCAACCTTCACCACCGTGCGGGCCCGCTGGATGACCTGGGACGGCCACGCCCTGATCGTGGGCACGGATGGGGAGAATGCGGGCTGGAACCTCGTCAAGCGCAAGACGTTTCTTCCCAGCCAGTCGGCCCTGTACCAGAGCACCTCGCGCAATGGCGAGGTGACGGCGACGCTAGGCTCGGTCCAGTCCCCGGACGACGTGGGCGTACTCCTGTACGGTCCCGGGGGCCGGCCCGGCACCGAGGTCTTCACCCGCCGCCTGCCGGAGAACCTGCTGGGGACATTGAAGACGGCGCCGCAGCCCGCCATCCGCAGGTTCCTGGCGGACATCGACCCCCGCGCGCAGGCAGATGACGTGAGCTGGACCGTCACATCCCCGCGGGTCACCCGCGACGGGCGCCAGGTGTACTTCGCCTCCAACGCCGGGTACGGGGTGGGCAGTGCAGGCACCACGACTTCCGCCATCTTTGCGGTGGACGTGCGCGAGGTGCGGCTGCGGGTGCTGGGATGGATGGGAACGTTCGAGGGCAGCGTGCTTGATGTCGTGCCCTCACCCGACGGTGGGAAACTTCTTATCCTGCTGGCGCGTCATGACAGCAACGCGCACGTCAATACCTACGCCTACGTGGCCGATCTGGGCCGGAAGACCATGCGCGAGCTGATCGTGGGAAGCGCCCCGAAGGGCACTCTCACGGTGCTGAACAGCTCCTGCTGGCTGGCCGACTCGCGGCACGTCGCCCTGAGCGTGGCCTATCCCCGACCGGAGGCCCTGACCCGCGTGAATGACTTCACTCCTCCACCCGGGGCCCATGCCCTGGTCGTCAAGGAATCCGCGAGCGGCAGAGCGGTGTCCCGGGTGGCAGGCGCCACCGGCGTGGCGTGTGGACCGCAATGACCCGTGGCCCCGGACCGACGGCCATCATGCGCGCCCTGACAACTGCGCTGACGACTTCCCTTCGCCGCTTGGGGCTGGCCCTGCTGGCTGCCGTGCTGGTGTCGTTCGTCACAGCCACGGTTCTGGTCGTGGCGTCACTGGTGATTGATGGGGCTGATGCCTGGCGGAACGCGCCGTATGCCTGGACTGGCGTCTTCGCTCTGGCTCTAGCCTTCGGACTGCCTGCCGCCTTGATGTTCGGGGTGCTGGTCGCTCCTGTGGCGGCCCTGGCCGGGCGACTTCACCGTGGCTGGTCGGTGCTGACCAGTGCGCTGGGCGGAGGTGCGCTGGTGCTGATCACCACAAGCCTTTCCTTTGCAGTTCTGGGTGTTCTGGGTGGCCTGACTTATGCCAAGTTGGAGGAGCAGGTACTGCATCGGCGCAGGACGCAATTGGTAGCCGACCTGTAGGGCGCCCCGCCAATTGTTTAAGGTTCCATGCAGGTAAGCCAGGGGCGTGCTCTGGGATGATTCTTCGCCGTGCGTGTTCATACCGTGCAGACCTGTAAGCCCCTTCATTCGTGTCCCAAAAACGCTTAGTCATCCTGTGCTTCACAACTCCACGAGTCTTTTCGGCCTCGGTCGGGGCCAGAAAGCCACAGGCTTCAGGGGAAAAACTGGAGAAATCCCTCAGACGGCGGGCGGGGGAGGGAGCTCGCCCTGAAGCGCTCCCGGCATGTTCAGGTTGGCCTGAAGAATCTGAACGCGCTGCGCGCCCTCCTGGTCTCCCGTAGCTATCAGGGCCGAGACCGCGAGGCTGTACAGGTCGTCCGCCTCGCGGAGCCGGCCGGTTGCCGCAGCATCGGCAGCCGCTTCCAGAAGCAGCGGCGCCGCGCGGCCCGGATCACCACCGCTGAGCCAGTGGCGGGCCACACGCCCAGGAGGTGCCCGGTGGCCCGAGAGCACCCGCGCGGCGCGGCGGTGAAGGAGGCGCTGCACGGCTGCGGGCATGCCGGCCTCAACTGCCTCATACACGAGGTCGTGGCTGCAGCGCTCCTCGTGCATGATATGGGCGGCTTCAAGCTCGGCCCAGGCATTCGCAGCGGCCAGCAACGGCGCGCCCAGCACTTCGGCCACCAGATCAAACGAGTAGTCGCTCTGCAGGACTGCCGCCGCCCGCGCCGCTTGCAGGGCGCTCGGCGACAGGCCCTGCAGGCGGCGCGTCAGCACCTCCCCGACCCTGGGTGGCAGCGGCAGCCGACCAGTAGCAGTGTGCAGCCCGTCTTTTTCTATAAGGTGCCGGATGGTCTCCAGCAAAAACTGCGGGTTGCCGCCTGTGAACTGAGCCAGGCGAGGCGAGAGTGCAGCCAGCTCCGGCACGTCGAGATCCCCCACCAGGCGCCGCACGAAGCTTTCGTCTAAGGCCTCGAGCTCGATCAGGACCGCCTTGCCCTCCGCCACCTGCTGGCGGATGAACGCCTCGCCGCCGGGCGTCATCTCGCCGCTGCGGTGGGCGCAGATCACGTGCGGAATGCCGCTGCTTCCTCCCAGGGGGAAGGCAGACCCGAAAAGCAGAAAGCCGGCCTCGATGGTGGCGAGGTCGCAGTACCGCATGTCGTCCACCGTCAGCACATCCACGTCACGCAGGCCCAGCCCGAAGACATGGCCGACCGCTTCGAGCAGCCGCCCGTCAAGCTGGGTGCGTGGGGCGTGGGCCTCGCCCAGTTCGGGCACCAGAGGACTCAGGACCTCGCACACAGTACGGTCGAGCTCCAGCCCCGGGCTCGCCTTGAGAATCCGGCGGATGTTGCGGGCCGTGGCCGAGAACGTTCCTGAGTACCCTCGAACCGGTATCAGACATCGCCGTGCATAAGTACCCCGCGAATGCGCGGCGACACTACGAGCGGCTCAAGCGCTTTCCGGAGGGCCTGCTGGTTATGGGTGACGCCCTGTGTAGTTTCAACCCCACCTATGCCCAGGGCATGACGGTCGCGTCGCTTGAAGGCCTCGCTCTGCGCGACGCCCTGAGAGCTCCGGCCACCTCAACGCCTTTGTGGCGGCGATACTTCCGCGCGGCGGCCCGTGCGGTGGACCTGCCGTGGAGTCTGGTGACGGGTGGCGACAGCAGTTACCCGGAGTCCAACTGGTCTCAGCCGCTGGCTGCGCGGCTGACGGGGCGGTACTTCACGATGGTGCAGCGTACGGCGGTGCACGACGGCGCCGTCTTCGCAATGTTCATCAAAGTTCAGAACCTGGTTGAGCCGCCCGCCGCATTCTTCAAGCCGGCATTCGTCCTGCGGGTGCTGCGTGTTGCTCGCCAGCAGCTGCCGCAGCCTCCCCCCGCTGGGGCCGTGGCGCGCGCGACCTGAGGGCGCTCCCAAGCTACTCCGGCCAGGGTCCCAATGTGGGGACCCTGGCCGGACCTTTTATTGGTAGTCCGTTGGCTTGCCAACCCTGTGCTTCGAAGTGCTGTCTTCATGGGCAGAGGCAGTACTGGTGAGTCCAAATCGAGATAGGTAAAATGTCGTGTTCAGCGCACAACCTTTCTACGCAACTGACTACCAATAAGCCGCGACGGCTGCAACCTCATAAACCGGCTGGACCAGGGCTGCCCAATGGGACTGGGTCAAGGCTCGTGCTCGCCTGTCCTCATGGCGTTCGCTTCTTGGTGTGCAGCGCCGAGCAGCAGCACGGCCGCGAGAAGCGGCGCTACGCGGCGCTTGGGGTTGGTATGGGTCATCTCGTCCTCCGTCCGGGCTGACGTGGGCCGGACAGTTCAGGGAAGGTGGTGGCCCGTGACGGGTCCGGTCTCAGTGCAGCGGAGTCAGCGTCACGATGGACGACAGATTCATGGGCTTGCCAGCCGGTAGGTCCAGACGGCACCGAACACGTTCGCGCTCAGTTCCCTTACGAGTACCACTGATTCTTCTTCAAGGCAGATTCACGTGGCTCGTAGCGTGCGCAGACGCCAGGCCTGTCATTCCTGAACGCAGCCGTGAGGGTCCTCGAAAAGTTCGCAAACCCGCAACCAATGCATTACCGCGCGGTCACGGAGGTGGCCGTGCGGGAAGGCTGGGTGCAGTCCAGAGGACAGACCCCGGAAGCGACGCTGTACGCGCAGGTCCTGCAGGACATCAGCCGGCACGAGCGGCGCAACACGCCGGATAGGTCGAAGGGTGAACTGAAGAATAGGCCCCGTTGCTTCTGGAAGGTGTACAACCATGTGCATGACTTCCCCTGCTTCTCACCCCCGGTTGCGCCGCGCCGGGCTGTCGCTGCCCCGGCTCGGATTCGGTACGGCCCCTGTAGGCGGTCTTTATACACCCGTGCCGGACGAACAAGCACACACGGTCCTGACCACCGCCTGGGACGTGGGCCTCCGGTACTTCGATACTGCACCGTGGTACGGCTTCGGGTCTGCTGAGGAACACCTCGGTCAGGCACTGGCCGGCCGGCCCGGCCTGATTCTGTCGAGCAAGGTGGGACGGGTCCTGCGGGCCGATATCCCGCCGCATCCCACGCAACTCACGGCTGACGGCACCCCCGGGTTTCACACGTCCTCTGGGCTGAATGTGGAGTACGACTACTCGTATGACGGCGTGATGCGGTCCTTCGAGGACAGCCTGCGGCGTCTCCGGGTCGACCGTCTGGACATGCTGTTGATTCACGATCCGGACGTCGTTGGAGTCACGGTGAGTGACATCATGATGCGGGGCGGCTACCGCGCTCTGGATGAACTCCGCGCTCAAGGCGTCGTTGGGGCCATTGGAGCTGGGATGAATCAGTGGGAGATGCCGGCGGAGTTCATCCGAGAAGGGGACTTCGATGTGTTCCTGCTGGCAGGGCGCTATACGTTGCTGGAACAGACCTCTTTGGAAGAATTCCTGCCCCTCTGTGAAGCGCGGGGCGTGAGCATCGTGATCGGCGGGGTGTACAACAGCGGCGTGCTCGCCGAACCCCGGGCCGGGGCCAGGTACAACTACTCGCCGGCGTCATCGGAGGTGCTGAGCCGGGCCCAGGCGATCGCGGCGGTGTGCACGCGGCACGGTATTCCGCTCAAGGCGGCTGCCCTGCAGTTCCCGCTGGCGCATCCGGCGGTGGCGTCGGTGCTGGTGGCGGGCCGGGAACCTGCTCATATCTCGGAGAACCTGCAACTCATGGACGTCGAGATTCCTCCGGCGTTCTGGGCTGAGCTGAAGGCAGAGGGGCTCCTGCATGCGGATGCGCCCGTGCCCGCGTCATGTGGCGAAACGTTCGAACTGTGGAAACCGACCATTTGACCACGTCGTGACCGAAGTGCCACCGACTTCCCTTGCCTGATCGATCAGTCGACTTGCTATCGCCGCCCCGTGGCCCCGCTGCCGGACACCGGACGAGACGAACACTTCACACTGAAACCAACCGGGCGGGTGCCACGCCGAGCGTACCAGATAGCCGTATCCCAGCACCTCACCGCCATCCTCGAGAATGATGCGCCGCAGATAGTCCATACCGGCAGCGTCATGAATTTGCGTCATGGCGCGATCTACGACTGGTTCGGTTGCACCGTCCCGGTGCACTGCGGCGATACTATCCAGGTCGCCCGGCTGAAAATCACGAACCAACGCGTTCATTTCACTCCTCCTTGGTGAATCCCGGTCATCATTTCCCGGGCCCCAAACGCGCGTAAGGCTGGAACGCGGGCGTTGCTTGGACTCGACACCCCGTCGCCGGACCTGCCGGAACTGTCTGAACCGGAGATCCTGTCATTCGACTTGCAGACCAAGGGCGTGAGTGAAACCGGTCTGCACCCCCTGGACGCGCACCAGGCAAGATTGCGGGATCTGGGGTGCCAGGCGTTGGGGGCCTGAAGCACGGGGAGATGGTGTGGGCCGCGGGGGTCATCGTGGCAAAACAGCGGCTGCCGACGGCCAAGGGCTTCGCGTTTTACGTGATGGAGGACCGCACCGCTCGTGTGCAGGCGATCATCAGCCCAGACTTGTGGGAGGCGCACCGGGTGCTGCTGCGGGATGCCAGAGCGTTGATCGTGCAGGGGCAGGTGACACGGTTGGGGCGGGCCGTGACGGTGAAGGTACAGCGACTGAGCGAACTCCCCTTGCGATGGTCTGAGCCGGGAGTAGAAGCCGCCGATTAACTCATCAGCCAGGCAACGCGTATCGTAGGCGTAGGGGTTGCTTCACGGCGGCATGGCAAGAATGGTTTCCAAGAAAGCACGCCGAACCTCAGAGGCACCAGTCAGGCTCGGTTCAATCACGCTGGTGAACCACGAAGGGTCCCCCCGCAGGAAATGGGCATGCAAGTCCACTACAGCGCCGTATTGCTGTCCAAGTCTCGTAATCACGGCGTTGACGCGCTGGTGGTTCTGACGAGCAATCTCGGGTGGGGTGGCGAGGAAGTTCCGGCGGTCATCACCGAACGTCGGGTCGTACACAGTGCCGAGGAGCACGGGCCTCACCGGGAGGTTCTGGAGAAACTCATCGAGTTGCCTCTCAAAGGCAGCGACGCCTGCCCCAGTATCTCCCGAGAGACCCTGGATGAGGTCATTTCCGCCGATGGTGAGGAGCGCCGCAGCGGGTTCCGAGACAGTAAGCCCACGAATTTGCCGGGGAAGGTCGTCGACAGTGGCACCGTCGACGGCACAGTGGATGTACGTTGCGGGTCCGCGGCTGCTCAGGTCTCGGCCTTTGAATTTCGGGAAACGAAGGTCGTCGTTGCGGACGATGAGTTGGGCGGGATGAATCCCATACGGGTTGTAGCGTCCGCAATCGAGGATGGAGTCGCCAAAAGTGTAGATGGTGAACATGCCCGCCCTTCCTTTCCGGCTTGCCAGGTAACCGCTGACCGCGGCCGCGGAAAGTCCACCAGCCAGGAGCTTCAAGAACTTTCGGCGCGTGTCAGCCATGAGCCACTTTCAGCCTATCAGCGCCGTGAAGTGAAGTTCAGTTACACCTGCTGGAGTGGTTCGCCGACCACATCCAGTTCTAGCGGGCAGAGCCGCCTGAGGAAGAATGGCCCACTCGGTGCTCACGGCCCACCCGTACACCCAGAAATACCATCGCGCATGATGAGGCATGACCGATACAGAGCTCGTGGGCCTACTCAAGCGGGATGTCATTGATGAAAACCTGAAGTACTACGTCAGCATCATGCAAGCCCGTGATTCCCAGACCGGGGCCAGGGACGACCTCAAAGGGGGCACTACTTGTGTGCGAACCAGGGTGCGGGAAGCGCTCCTGACTGAGCGCAACTCAGAACCCGGCAGCGAGTGGTCTGTCAGTCCTATCCTTGGTGGCCTTCGTACCGGTCGCTATCCGGGTGAACGCGACAACCACCAGGGGGTCAAACTGTCTTCCGCGCTGCGCGAGCAATTCCGCCATCGCGTCCTGATGCGTCCAGGCGCGCTTGTACGACCGTTCCCCCGTCAGGGCGTCATATACGTCACACACCGCAAAAATCCGCGCCAGCAGTGGAATCTCTGCGCCGGCCAGCCGGTCGGGGTACCCGCTCCCGTCCCAGCGTTCGTGATGATGCCGGATCACCTGCAAGGCCCCTGGGGACAGCGTGGGAATACGCGAGGCGATTTCATGCCCCGCCACCGCGTGGGTCTGCATCAGTGCCCACTCCTGGGCATCGAGCTTGCCGGGTTTCATCAGCACCGAGTCGAGAATCGTCAGTTTACCGATGTCATGCAGGTACGCGCCGTGCCTCAGCTCGGCCAGCTGGCTTTCCGGCAGACCCAGGGCCTGGCCCAGCCCTATGCTCAGTTCCACCACACGCTGGGTATGTCCGGCCGTTTCCAGGTCCCGTGCTTCAAGCGCCAGGCCCAAACCGAGGAGTCCACCTTCAAGCGTGGCTTGCAGGTGGGTGTAGGCTTCCTGCAACCTGAGCTGGGTTTCCTTCAATTCGGTAATGTCCGCGACCACGGCGACACACGAGTGCGCGTGGCCATGCTCGTCGCGGAACAGGGACACGCGGGAGCGTGACCACACAATGCTGCCGTCCGCGCGAAGGTACCGTTTCTCCACCACACCGACCTCGGTCTGGCCCTGCACCACGCCTCCGAGCGTTTCGACGGTCCGTGGGATGTCTTCCGGGTGGGTGATGCTCAGGACATTGCGCCCGATCAGTTGTTCAGTGGTATAGCCAAGCAGCGCGGCTCCACTGGGGTTGATCATGATGATGTCGCCCTGGAAGGTGATTTCCAGGAGGCCTACTGCTGCCTGGTCCACCAGACGGGCGTGGTTGGGCGAACGGTCCGGCACTCGGCTCCCGTTTGCCTCGGGACGCTCTGATGTTGGTGCAACTCCGGACTTCATGTGCTTACCGTACAGAAGCCGTCATCACAGGACTCTGAAGGTGTTCAGGCGGGATGATGGTCGAACATTAAGGAGTTAATAAATCAATCCAACGAGTCTTCGAAAGCGTTTCGTCCGGCACAGGTTGGACGTTGACAGCCGCCACACTCACGCCCTTGCGCGAGATCCATCAGCCCATCACCCGACCGCAGTTCCTGCACATCGATGAGCGCCACTTCACCGGACGACGTCATCAGCAGGTGGTCCGGACGCCCGTCGAACAGAATCAGTTTCCCTCCCCGGTCCAGGAGAAGCGGGTCAAGGGCCCTGATGGCGCATGAGAGCGAGCCTGCGCGTGGCGTCATCCTATCGTTCTGGAGCGCGTTTTGGACGGGACTGAAACAGCAGAAGACGCTCGACCACGCGCGAAACCACGGGGAGGAAGGGGTGTGGCCCCCAGAGACCTGGCGTCTGGTGCGCTGGCACATCGAGCTGGTGCTTTCATCACAAGCGTTTTTCAGTCTCGGGTGGATGAAAGAAGTCTCGTGATGAGCTGAAAAGTTGCCCGAGGGCGCACGCCGCTGCGCCGGCGTGCGCCTATTCCTGGTCTGGCGCCACATCAACGACCTGCAACCACGGCCACCTCGCCTGATAGCTCCGCGCCTTGGCCAGAAACAACGTCTGGTCACGGTGCACCGGATTGGGCCGTAAGAGCCCCCCAGTCAGATCCGAGAACCCGTGCGGGGCATACACCTCGAACCCACCTGATCCGACCGGCGTGATGCCCACACAGGTCGCCAGGATCAGGAAGCGGTCGATCCCACTACGAGTAGACGTCAGCTCAAGACACAGGAGACCGAACCGCCGTTCAGACCACAGGTGCACCCGTGCCTGGTTCCTCACTTCGACCGTGACGTCCAGGTCTCCGAAAAGCTGTGATGCCAGCTGGATCACCCGGTCTTCCGCGTCATACGAGACAGGCCTTCACGGACCGGACGTTGTCGGGTTCCTCAGGGGCGAGACAGGGTCAGATTGCTACGCTTCTGGCCCTGATGTTTGAACTCGCTCTACAGCTTCCTGCAGAATGGCCTGCTGCGCTTTGGCTGTCGGCGCTTCAACGTACACCCGCAACACCGGTTCCGTGCCACTGGCACGCAACAGCAGCCAGGCGTCTCCTTCCAGCAGAAGTTTCACACCGTCGCGGGCATTCACTCCCTTCACTGTGTGGCCCGCAACTGTCGTCCAGTGCCCGGCTCGCTCCAACGCGCCCACTTTGTCGAAGTGTCGATCAACGAGCAGATCTACGCGGTCGTAGTGATGCTGGTAATCCACCCGACGCTCGATCTCAGCGAAAAGCTCTCTGGGACCCTGGCCACTCTTCGCCACCGCCTCCAGCAGTAGCAGGCTGATGAGGAGGCCATCGCGTTCCGGGATGTGGCCTGCCACCCCCAAACCGCCAGACTCTTCCCCCCCGATCAGCACCCGCTTGTCCCGATCGTCTTCACCTTCCAAGAAGGCGTCGGCGATGTACTTAAAGCCAATCGGAGTCTCAAGCACTTCAAGGCCAAGAATTGACGCCAGCCGTTCAACCACCTGGCTGGTGCTGACCGTCTTCACCACGCGTCCCCGCCCGCCTTGGGCATGCAGGTGCTGGAGGAGCACCGCAAAAATCTGGTGACTATTAAAGAAGTGACCGCCACTGGTGACGGCACCCAGCCGGTCAGCATCGCCGTCTGTGGCCACGCCGAAAGTGAGGCCCTGTTCGCCTTGCAGGAGGTCCATCAGTGCCGCGAGGTTCTGCGGGATGGGTTCCGGGTTGACCCCGTAAAACAAAGGACTCGGATTACCATGAACGGACCGGACCTCAACCGGCAGACCAGCGTGGCGGACATAACCTTCGAGCCAGCCTGCGCCGGCCCCTCCCATGGCATCGTGATACAGGACGCCTGGATACGACCGCAGGGTATCCAGGTCAAGGAGGGTATCGAGGTGAGTGTAATACGCCTGCCGGACGTCAAGGGGAGAGATCTGTCCGCTCTGCGTGTCGCTTGCCGCTTCCGACTCCAGTACTTCCTCTACCGCACGGACAATAGCGGGGGTGGCACTGCCGCCGTAAGGGCCTTTGAGCTTGTAGCCATTGTATTCAGGAGGGTTGTGTGAGGCGGTAATCATGGCGCCGCCCGCTGCCCCACGATTCCAGACGGCAAAGGACAGGGCCGGCGTCGGAATAAACGTGTCACTGAGCTGCACATTTAGGCCGCATGAGGCGAACGCGTGAGCGGCTACACGGGCAAAGTTCTGGCTTTGGAAGCGGGTGTCGTACCCAATGATGACCTCCTGGCCACCCTGAGACCGCAGGTACTGCGCATGAGCACGGGCGACCTTACGTACGTTCTCGTAAGTGAATCCGTCTGCAATGATGTCGCGCCACCCGTCTGTGCCGAACTTGATTGGCATGCGTTCTCTCCTTCCACGCGAAATAATCTGTATGGGAACTGTAGTACAGCAGGGCGGGAAAGTGAATATTGATATGGTCTTTTGGATCAGCATTTTGTGGCCTGGCCCAGCGTCAATTCTTCGGGTACGGCCGTTATGAACAGGACCGCGAAATGCGGATGCCTTGGAACCCTCTTGCCCTGACAGATATGCGGGCAGTCCTGGGAACAGGGGCGCATGACCGGGGATTGGTCAGACCTGTCGTTGGAGGCATCACCTGTTCCAGATGACACCTCCGCGTTTGACAGCCGGCCTTATCCGGTGCGGGGACCTGTCTGGCGGTACGACCAGTGGCTTTTTGGAAGTTTTTCCTGCCGGGGGATCACTGGGCTTGCCCACGTGGGGAACAGGAACCATGAAGTCTTGCCCAAATGGGGCTTCAAAGCTGTTGGTTAGCATCAGGTATGGCCCAGGACACACGCCCGGCCGCAAGGCGAAGGAGGGCGCACGTTGCACCCGGTTTGCAGACTGACTTCAGGAGGCAGTCATGTCTGACTGCACATTTCATCTTGTCAATAATCACAAGTGGGCTGATGGCGTGCCGTGATGTACGGTCAGTTGTGAGAACCCGGAGGCGCTAAATGTCATACCAGGATTTCCAAGCATGGCGGGAATCGCCCGTAGAGACGGTGGAGCTGTCGGTGGTCATACCTACGTACAACGAAGCGGAACGGATTCTGCCGACCCTGGGGGCCATGGCTGTAATCGTTTCCGGACTGGGTTACCGTTGGGAACTTATCGTCTCCGATGATGGCAGCAAAGATGGCACTGCCGATCTGGTTGAGGGGTTAGGCTGGAAAAACCTGCGGGTCGTCCGTCATGCCAACACCGGGAAAGGCGGAGCCGTGCAGCGCGGCGTTCTGGCGTCAAAGGGGCAGCGCGTCCTGTTTGCCGATGCCGACAACAGCACACCGATTGAGGAGTTGCCCCGGTTGATGGGGAAGTTGGATGAAGGCTACGACCTTGCTGTGGGTTCACGCGTTGGCGAAGGAGCCAGTGAGGAGAACAAGAGTGCTCTGCGGAAACTGGTTTCATGGGGCCTGCGCTTCGTGGCCCGGGCGCTGAGTGGCGTGGCCGTCAGAGATACCCAGTGCGGCTTCAAATTGTTCGGACCCCGTGCCAGTCGGCTGTTCCAGTTGCAGAAAATGCAGGGCTTCTCATTTGACCTGGAACTGCTCTACCTGGCCCACAAATTCGGTTACCAGGTGGCGGAGATTCCGGTGCGCTGGTTTGACGCACCAGGAAGTAAGGTCAACTCGGTGCAGGACAGTGTCAAGTTCCTCAAGGACATTTTCGCGTTGCGACAACTCGACCGTCAAGGCGCCTATCAGAGAGGAAGCTGAATGCACATCGCCCTCATCTCCGCCTATCCACCCAGCCGCGGCAGCCTCAACGAGTATGGATACCATCTCACCCAGACCTTCCGGCGCAAACCGGAGGTTACCCGCCTGACGGTCCTGGCGGACAGGATTGACAGTCCAGCGGAGCCTGACCCGTTCTACGTCCGCAGGGTCTGGCACTTCAATGACCCGCGAAACGCGGCCCTTATCCTAAAAGAACTGCGCCGGCTCAAACCGGACGTGGTGCTGTTCAACCTGCAGTTTGCATCGTTCGGGGACGGCCGCGTTCCAGCCGCACTCGGCCTGATTACACCGATGCTGGCGCGCCGTTCAGGGTTCCCGACCATTACCCTGCTGCATAACCTGTTCGAAACCGTCGACCTTGAGAAGGCAGGCTTTGGGGGAAACAAGCTGCTCGACGCAGCCACGAGGGCCGCCGGCCAGGTATTTACGCGTGCGCTGCTGCAGAGTGATCTCCTGGCGGTGACGCTTCCGCGCTACGTGGAGATTCTGCGCACGCAATACGGAGCAACGAATGTGTTCCTCGCGCCTCATGGAAGTTTTGAGGTGCCTGAAGAACCCGTGGAGCTTCCCGAAATCCCCACCGTGATGGCTTTTGGCAAATTCGGAACGTACAAGCGTGTCGAGGAACTGATCGAGGCGCACCGGGTGCTGCTGCAGCGCGAGCCACGCCTGAGGCTGGTCATTGCCGGGAGCGACTCCCCTAACGCCAAGGGTTACCTCCAGAGCATGAGCGAGCACTACCGCGATATCCCCAACATCACCTACACGGGTTACGTTGCCGAGGAGGACGTCCCGGTCATCTTCCGGGACAGCACGGTGGTGGCCTTTCCCTACAACAGCACCACCGGCTCGAGTGGCGTGCTTCACCAGGCAGGTCAGTATGCCCGGGCATCGGTGATGCCCAACATTGGTGACCTGCGTGACCTGATTGAGGAGGAGGGCTACTGCGCTGAATACTTCGAGGTAGGGAACGCCACCAGCCTCGCAGAGGCACTCTGGCGCGTCCTGGGAAACCCGCAGTACGCATGGGAGCTTGGCCTCGCCAATCACCGGGCGGCGGCTGGCCTTACCCTGGATGAAGTCACCAATTCGTACATGCGGCACTTTGAGTCATTGCTGGCCACGCAGAAAAAGCCATGATGCCAAGAGCGCAGCCGTGCTGGCCACCGGAAGGAATGAAGTATGGATATTGAACGACGGCAGGAAACAGAACGCGCGGTCCTGGCCCTCAAAGGGCGGTTTGACGCACATCAGGTGCCGCGCTTCAAGGCGCAGGTCGAACCGGTCGAGCATCCGCTGCAGCTGGACCTCACCCATGTGAATTTCATTGACTCGACCGCGCTCGCGGCGTTGATCAACCTGTACAAGAAAGCCCGTGAGGCAGGACACTCGTTCAGCATCCGGGGCTTGCAGGACCCAGTGCGGGTGATTCTGGAGATCACCGGGCTGTACCACATCCTGCCTATCGAGGAAACGGTGTAAGCGGGTGTCTGATGACCTGATGCAGTCCACAATGACTGCCCTTGGAGATTGCTACGACCAGGTGGTCTTCCTGCAGCAGGCTGTGCAGCGGGCCGTACGGGCCAACGACGCGATGGGCTTGTGGGACCTGGTGCGCGATGCACAGGGGGTGATGGGAGCCCGGGGCAGCGCCCTGAATCTCGACGGGTCGTGGGTGACCCCCGTACCGGACTGGCTGCACCGGCAGGACCGTCCGTCCGGACGGGTGTTTGGCTTTGAAAGTAGAGAGCTCCAGCCGCCCGAACACGTGCTTGGTGTTCCATTTACCAACGGTTGGGTCGCCTTCTGGGATAAGCCCGCCATGTTCACGGCGGGTGACGCTCGTCTCGCGGAGACGCTGGGTGACCTCATCAGCGCAACGGAAGAGGCCATGCGGGCACGGGCCGAACGGATCTTGGCCGAAGTGGCGGAAAATGAGCGTGCTACCGCCGCACGAATCTGGAGGCGGGTGGTGCCGGAGACCCTCCAGCTCCCCCGCCACTATGCCGTGACGTCCCTCCTGCGCCCCGCCCGTGAGGTTGGGGGAGACTTCCTGGCCAGCTACGGCGACTGGATCGTGATTGGTGATGTCAGCGGGAAGGGCGTCCCGGCGGCGCTGTTTACCGGCATGTTCGTGTCCAACATGGTCCTGGCCGTAGAGCATGACGATGTGGGTGAAGCGCTTGCCCGCAGCCTGCACGGATATCTGGAGGATGCAGAGATGTTTGCGAGTGTTGCCGCGCTGAAATTCCACCCGGACGGACGTTTCCAGTACCTGAATATGGGTCATCCACCCATCTACATCCGCCGGGCCTCGGGGGCCGTCGAAACGCTCAAAGCGACCGCCCCGCCACTCGGCACGTTCCGGCTGCCGGGGTATCCCCTGCGGGAAGGGCGCCTGCAGGCGGGTGACCTGCTGTGCCTGTACACCGACGGGCTCAGTGAAGCTGAACGTGAGACTCCAGGCGGCACGGAACTGTTTGGCCTTGCACGCCTTGAAGCGGTGCTGCATGGTCAGGTCACCCGCGAAGGAACGTTCCGGGAGATCATGCGTCAGCTGCGCGGCTGGACCATCACGGACGATTTTACCCTCGCTCTGGTTCAATACAACCCGGAGGCCGCATGAGCGCCATCACCGTTCCTGCCGATACGTCACAGCTCGCACAACTTGGCGCCTTCGTGCAACAGCAGTGTGCCCGTGCCGCTCAGGTGGTGCTGGTTGATCTGGTGGTCACAGAGCTTGCTGGAAACGCCATCCGCCACGGCGGAGCGCGGACACTCCACCTTGAAGTTCGTGACCTTGTAGGCGAATACGAGGTCATCCTCGAAGATGACGGCGCCCCCTTTAACCCGACCGCGACCGAGGTGCGGCCAATGGGGGAACTGCGGGAGGGGGGGTATGGTCTCCCGCTCGTGCAGCGGTGCAGCAAATCCGTATCTTACGAGCGTGTAGGGGAGAGGAATCAGGTTCGTCTTGTCTTCGACGCAGGAGGTTCAGCATGATTGAATGGACGCAATACGCGCAGGGTACGGCGCACATCACTGTTACTGGACGTCTTGATGCTCACGAAGCTCCCCGTCTGAGGGAGTGCTTCGAGGAGACGCGGGAGGCCGGCCTGGCCCGCTGCCTGGTGACGATGCAGGGCGTTGACTTCATGGATTCCGCGGGGCTGGCTTCTGTAGTGTCCGGGCTCAAGTCCGCCCGGCAGCACGGGGGCGACCTGGTGATCGTCTCGCCGAGTCCTATGGTGCAGAAAGTGCTGGAATTAACGTTACTCAATCAGGTGATTCCCATCCAGGACACCCTGGAAAGCAGCCCGGCGGGGCCGCACTGACATGAGCTGCACGGTCCTCGTAGTGGACGACGAACCCTACATCCGGCACCTCATCGAACATGTCGTCACGCGTCTGGGATGCAGAGTCGTCATGGCCGGTGATGGCGAGCAGGCACTCAGCCAGCTGGATGAACATCCAGAAACGAACCTGATTATCTCGGACCTGAGCATGCCAGTGTTGGACGGATTCGGGCTGCTCGAACGGCTCAGAGGCCGTCCGGGCCCTGCAGTGGTGATTCTCACGTCCCGGGGGCAGGAGAGCGACGAACGCCAGGCACGAGAACTGGGCGCCGTTGGCGTTCTGACCAAACCCTTCTCCCGTCAGGACCTCCTGGGAATCATTGAAAGGCACGTCTCCGCTTGAGCGGCACCAGGTCCGTAGAATGACCCCTTCCAGACGGGCCTGACCCGCGACCCCACACTATGGCCCCCGACCCCAGCACTTCCATAGCCCGTGACGGCCTGCGTCTGCTTGCCGTCGCGCTCTGTATGGTGCTGCTGCTGCACGGGACCCTGCTCTTCAACCAGTCGTTTGTCAGGACCTATGACGCGCTGATTCATATTTTCTTCGGTGCGCATTACGCAGCGAACTGGTTCGATCCCTGGGAACCTCGCTGGTATACTGGGTTCTGGCTGGTGTCGTATCCTCCGCTCGCCCATTACCTCATCGCACTGGCCAGCAAGTTCGTGGGGCTCAAGCTTGGGTTCGCGGTGGTGCAGTTAGGTGCCCTGCTGCTACTCACGGTCGGGGTCTACCGTTTTTCCAGCTTGATCGTGCCTGCCCGGGCGGCCGGGTACGCCTGCGTGGCCCTGGCACTTTCAAGTTCCATCACCGAGACCGTTCATGTCTTCGGTCAGCTGCCCACCACGCTTTCACTGGCCTTCTTGCTCAATGCCATTCCCTTCGGCTGGGTCTGGGTTCGTGACAGTAACAAACGGGCGTTGATCATCGCGGTGCTGTGGATGGCCGCCACCACGGCGGCCCACCATGTCACGACCCTGTTTGGGAGTGTCTTCTTTACCGCCCCGGCCCTGCTGGTGGTAGTTCTGGCCACAGTGCGGTGGCGCGAGCTGCCGCCTGGACGGGGGCGTCTGGCAGCGCTCCCCATAATCCTGCCGCGTGCCGGGCGGGCTGTTCTCTTCGCCGTGCTCACCATCATGATGCTGGTGATCGTGGTGCTGCCGTACTGGCTGTGGAGCCGCGCAGATCCGATTGAACAGGTGCCCATTCCCCATGCCAGCCGGGACAACTTTCTTCAGAACCAGGCGGCAGGACTGGTGTTCTGGCTGATCCCCTGGGCCAGCACGGTCCTGTTTCTGCCTTTTGCCTGGGCGCAGATGCGCTCATGGCGCTGGCCGATCGTGGCCAGCCTGAGTTTGCTGTTCGTGCTGGGCACTGGAGGCACCACCCCCGTGCCGAGGGCACTCCTGCGCGGCGCTTTTGACATCCTGACCCTGGACCGCTTCACGTTCTGGGCGACTATCCTGATCCTGCCGTTCGTGGGCTTGGCTGTGGAGAGCGTCAGGGTTGGGGTGCTCGGCGCCTGGCTTCGCGCTGTCCTGACACGTCACGGTCTCAACGTCTCCCTGGCTCTGCTTCTGGTGTTCAGCACCGTCGGCGCGATCTCCGTCAGTACCCTCACGCGCTACCGCAAATTCCAGCCTGAGCCGATTGATATCGCGCCGATCGTGAATTTCCTGGAAAAAGACCTGCATTGGCGCTACCGCTATCTGACCCTGGGGTTCGGAGATCAGATGGCGTGGCTGTCGGCAAACACGCGCGCCAGCACGCCGGACGGCAACTACCATTCTGCGCGTCGGCTACCGGAACTGACCGCCACACCCATCGAGCGCCTGGAAGGGGCCAAGTTCAGCGGCACCGCCGGACTGGAGAGTCTGCGCCGGTTCCTGACCGTACCCGAGAAGTACAACCTCAAATACGTGTTCAGCAACGACGCTTTCTACGACCCGTTGCTGTATTTCAGTGGCTGGCACCGGCTGGGAACACTGGAAAACGGGATCGCACTGTGGGAGCGCGAAGATATTCCCCCCTTGCCGGAACGGCTTCCCCGGCCCGAACTCCCGCCCTACCAGGTCGCCATGTGGGGGGTGCTGCCCGTTGCTGCCCCTGTCCTCGCCCTGCTCTCGCTTCTGCTGCTGTGGAAGCGGCCAGTTCGACTGCCGGAGAGCGACGTGAATCTCACGGTGCTGCCGCCCCCTGCCGGATGGACTCTACCCCCTGGGCGGGTAAAAACCATCCGGCTCGCGGGCGGCGCGTTTCTGGTTGTCCTTGCGGTGGGAGTGGGCATGTCTACATGGAGGACCCTGCACGCGGCACAGACGCCCGACCGCGTCGTGATGAGCTACTGGGACAATATTGATTTCCGCCGGTTCGCCGCGGCCTACACCCTGATTGATCCACTGGAAAAGCTCTCTGAGGAGCGCTGGTTGCTTGACTTGTCGGTCCAGGGTGGGCTGCGTACGGGCTATGCCAAGCTCAGCGACATTGAGATAGATCGCGTGCGCTACCAGGGGAAATCCGGCGTCGTGGGGGCGCGGGCAACGGTGCAAGTGCGCCTGCGGTGGTTCACAGCGCTAGGAGAGTTCACGGATGTTCTGCGTCACGATCTGCGCCGCACGCCCAGAGGCTGGCGCATCCAGGCGCGACCCCTCCTTCAGGCCCGTCCACCAGGCCGGTTCATGGTCCAGCCTCAGGTCGCGTACGCTATCCCCGCCCGGCGCCTTCAGGGCGTCGGGGTCAAGGCGGGAAGCGTTCTTGACCGTCCACGGCTTTCCTTGGGCCCGGTACGTCTGGTGAGCTACCTGCGTCCCTCGCCAGACGGTGGAGCAGAGCGCGAGCTTGCGATGGTAGGCACCCTCACCAACGTGGACGCGCGACCGGCGGATACCACCATCACAGGTTTACTCCGGGACGCAGGGGGCCGTGAGATCGCGCGCAACAACGCGGAAACAGCCGTGATACACAAGCTTCTTCCCGGTGAAACCACCCCTTTTGTGATTCGGTTCGACGCTGTGGAAAGCGTGGTGACTGAGCGCCTGGTGGCCAGTGCGGCGGTGGATGCCAAGGGAGTGGTGTCCAGTCGAGACCTCTCCCGTACCCTGGGCGTGTGGACCGAACCTGGGCTCCGTATGGTGGCCTCAACGGTCGTCAACCTTGGGACCAGTGAGTCGACCATTGGTCACCTGCTTCTTGGCCTCTACCAAGGTCAGGATCTGGCCTGGGTCAACCATACATTTCTGCCGCGTTCTCTTGCCCCAGGCGACCAGCAGCGCATGCCTCTGCGCGCAGACTTGCCGCCCGGTTACCGCGTCCTGATGGCCGTGAAGCGCAGCGTGGAGGGTCTGCAGGTTCAGACCCGCGCTTTACAGCCCACCGAAACCTTTGCGTTAGCGGGAGACCGTCGTTACGCAGTCTGGGTGCATGATTTCAAAAGAGGCGAAGAGTGAGGACGGTTTCCGTCCTGGCCCTGAGCGCCATCCTGGTGCTTTCAGCCTGCCGCACGCAGCCGGTGGAGGCACCAACTCCACTGGTGGGGCCTTTCCAGGTGCAGGCGCGGGAGGTCTCAGGCAAGGTATTGGTGAAGGTCTTGGACTCCACCCGCGGGTCATTGCCGGAGGGAACCGTCGTCACCCTGGAACTTGCTACCCCTGCTGGCCCTATTACAGCCCGCACCGTCGTGAAAAATGGCGGAGCCTCACTTTCTCTCACCTACCATCGCGCGGGTCAACTGCACTATCGTGTGACCGCTGGACAACGTTCTCAGCGTGGCATGTTGCGGTTGGAAGCAGGAAGTGCCGTCCGTATCCACGCGGAGTCGCAACCGCGTGCGGTACGCGTCGTCGGGGGGCCACGACCACTGTTGGTGGCCCAGCCGGTTGACCGATTTGGAAATGTCCCGGTGAGGCCCGTGCGCATTCTCACTTTTCTGCCGGACGGAACGAGCACCCGGCGGGAGGCCACGCCCCGTCACCTTCTGATGTGGACTCCACTTCGCGCTGGTACCGGAGTAGGGGAACTGAAAGTCAGCGTGACCGCGGATGCGACCCGGCGCGAACTTGTGGTCACAGACCTGTTGCCTGGAGCCGCCAGCAGCGGAGTCCTTGAGGCACCAGCTCAGATTGCTTGGGCTGATGCCCAGGGGGGCTGGCGCCTGGATGCCGAGAACCTTCGTGATCGGCGCGGCAATGAGATCGTGACAGGTTCGGCCGTGACATACATCGGGCTGGGGCCACAGGACCTCCGCTTCATGGCCACGGTTCCTGCCATAGACGGAGAGGCCTCGCTGAACGTGGCACCGCTCCGTGCAGGTCGGTATCGTTTCTTTCTACAGGCTGGTTCCCTGCAGTCCGCTCGCGTGGGTCTGACGGCCCGGCCCGGGCTCAGGCGAGGATCGTTCCGCGTGAAGCGTCAGGGCCGGGTGATCATCCTGGGGCCCCTCGTGACAGTGCACGGCGCCCTGGTCGACACGGGCACCGGGGTGACCGCGACCGTTCTGTCGGCCGAAGGGCGATCTTTGCGCGAAGATGTGATTCCCGTGGTCGATGGACGGGCACGTTACGAGATCCCCGTGTTGCCTCCCAAGGCCCGGTTCATCCGATTCGCGCTGTTTGGTGAAGGAGTGACGACGCCCCTCTTCAAGGATTCACGGTGAAAAGTAGGATCCTGGTCGCTCTGATGCTCACCGGTCTGTTGACTGTTCTCGGCGGAATGCTGCTGACCGGCCCCTGGGTACATCTTCAGGAGCGGCTGCAGGAAGCCGCCCTGCGGACCGAGGCCCAGGCGGTCATCCAGGCGCGGTCCCTGGACCTCTCAAACCTTAACTGGACGCCCGACCGGACACAGTATGTTCCTCCTGCCGAGTCCCGACGCGACGAACTGGCCGACGCATACAAGAAAGCTCTGCTGGAACTGTCCTATGCCCTATTTACCGGAGACACGAGCGGTCTGACTACATATTTTGCTCAGGCGGCATTGGACGACGCCATACGTGCTGCCGCCTCCGGGAACCAGCAGCGGTTCGTGACCTGGAATCACAGGCTGGCGCTGCACTTTTATGCTCCCCAGGGCAACATTGCCGCATTCGCGGACTCTTACTGCTACGCCCAGTGGGCCGCGGCAACACTCCGGCCGATGTCGGGCCGGCGTAGCGTCGACGTGGTGATGCGCCTGGGAGAAGACGGCCAGTGGCGCGTGCATCAGTGGCGTGTCACCTTGGATGTGGCACTCGCCCTACGGCGCGGCCTCGACAATCCCGAGTCGGCGCGGCTGTGGCCCTGCCGGAGCTGACACGCACTCAGACGAACTGACTCAGGTCGGGCGACTCCCGCAATCGGACCAGGATGGTCTTCAGTTCCTGTACGCGGTCCTTGCGGGCAATCAACGTGGTGTGGCCCGTTCGCACGATGACCAGGTCTTCCAGGCCGAGCGTAACAATCAGGTCGCGTTCATCGGTGCTGTAGATGATCGCGCCGTGTGTGTCGACACCCAGGTGCCGGCCGACGACGGCATTCCCTCCGTCCTGGGAGCCCAGGACCCGTTCGAGCGCGTTCCAGTCGCCCAGGTCGTCCCAGGTGAAGGCAGCGCGAATAACGAGCGCTTTGCGGGTCTTTTCCATCAGGGCGTAGTCGAAGCTGAGTTTGGGAAGCTGAGCATACGCAGCGGCACCCTGTTCAAGTAAGGGCCCAACGATGTCCGGTGAGTGCTCCTGAAGCTCCCGCAGGGCCACCCCGGCCCGCATCACAAAGACCCCACTGTTCCAGAGGTATTGCCCACTATTCACAAACTGCTGCGCCGTTTCGAGGTCAGGCTTCTCGGTAAAGCGGGCCACCCGCGCGCCCTCCCAGTCATCCCAACCTGGCACTGGATCTCCCGCCTGGATATACCCGTATCCGGTCGCGGGGTACTGCGGCGGAATCCCGAGGGTAACGATGCCGTCGTGTTCGGTCGCGAGCTGTATGGCGGCCCGGATTGTCCGCTCGAAGTTCTCGATATCCCCGATCCAATGGTCAGCTGGGAAGAACCCCAGCACCACATCCTCACCTGCCTGCCGAACTGCTTCCGTGACGGCATACGCGATGGCCGGTCCAGTATCACGTCCTTCAGGCTCGATGATCAGGTGGTGGGCGGGAAGAGTTGGCAGATGGGTTAGAACGTCTTCCAGCCACGGCCGCGCGGTCACCACCCACAATCCGTCCCAGCCACCCGCAACGTTGGTCAGACGTTCAGCCGTCGCCTGTAGCAGGCTCTGCCCGTTCAGCAGTTGAAGGAACTGCTTCGGCGAGCTGCTGCTGCTCGCGGGCCAGAGCCGCTCACCCTTGCCACCAGCAAGGATGATGGGAAAAAACTGCGTCACGTCACGTCCCTCCCGAACATCCCGTTTTTCATGTTGTGTATCGTACCGGGAACAGCAGGTGAACAGTGCGGGGAGCCGTCCCTGGCGGGTAGTTTTCTCTTTTATTCTGGAATTGCTTAAGGCGACCGGTGGGGCGTGAACGGCGTAAACTGCCTTTCATCGTTCCCTCCATGAACGTTCCGCGTCCCCTTCACGGTGATGTGATCCCGACTCAACAGCCAGAGGACCTCATTCCAGCATGCCGCAACGCACATTCCATGCAGGCCGCTTTTCCAAGACCCTCAGGGCGTCAGAAGCCTTCCTGATCCGCCGAGGCGTTCCTCTCCGGGCCTTCCTGCTGCGGCCCCTGTGGCTCCCCCTGCTGCTGCTGCTGCTCGTGACCCTGACGGTCGCCTGGTCCGTGGTCCGGAACGCACACTATGAGGATCTGGTCCGGCGATCACAGGGGCACCAGACCCTGGTGAGTAACATCCAGAACAACATTGTCGACCTCGAGACCGGCCAGCGGGGCTTTATCATCACGCTTGACCCCGATTTTCTCCAACCTTACACCGCAGCACGGCAGGACCTTCCCAGGCATCTGGCCACCCTGCGCGCCTCGCTCCGGGATGATCCGGCCGAGGGAGCCATGAGGCAACTCCAGCGGATCGAGGAGGTGGAACGGCTGATTAACGAATGGGACCGCCGTGGAGGAGGCGTGGCCCTGCGCCTGGTGCGCACGGATTACGCAGCCGCTGTCGCGCAGGTGAGAAGTGGGGAGGGCAAGCGGCTGGTCGACAGGATTCGGGAGACCATCTTGGAGTTCAGGAGGAACGAATTCGCCCAACAGCAACGCTGGGCGCAGGAGAGCACACGAGCACTTCGGCTGGCCCTGCTGGTCACTGTTCTGGGCGTGCTGCTGGCCGCACTGATGTTCTTCGTGGTCCTGCAACGCACGGCCTCAAGTGTGTCACGCGTGCTGCAAAGCCTTGCTGCAAGCACCGCCGGGATCGCCAAGGGTGAGATGGATTCGCCTCTTCCCCCACATGCCATCACGGAGGTGGCTGCCCTGGCATCCAATCTGTCCCAGATGGGGCAGAAACTGTTTCAACGGGAGCGGGAGCGGGACGCCAACCTTACGGAACTGAGGGACAGCGAGAGGCGCCAGAAAGCGCTTATTGACGCCATTCCAGACATCCTGATGAGGGTTGGCAAAGATGGAGTAATCCACTCGTTCAAACCGCCTGGGGACCTAGAGAATCCAGAGTGGGTGAACGCGATGGTCGGTCATCATGTTCCTGATGTTCTGCCCCCCAGCGTGGCTGAGGTTCTGATGGCTGGAGTGACTCAGAGCCTCCGTACAGGACAGCCAGAGCGCGCCGAGTTCTCCATGGACATGGTCAGTGTGACTCCGAATGAGCCGGGCATCCTGGACTTCGAGGCCCGGTTCGTGCCCGTATTCGAGCAGGAGGCATTGATTATCGCGCGGGACATTACTGACCTGAAACGGGTAGAGCGTCTTAAGAATGAATTTGTGTCTACGGTCAGTCACGAACTCCGGACTCCGTTGACGTCCATCCGCGGGGCTCTCAGCCTCATCGCCAGTGGCACTCTGGGAGACCTTCAGCCGCGCGGTAAGAAACTGGTGGAAATCGGGCTGAACAACAGCGAACGGCTGGTACGCCTGATCAACGACCTGCTCGACATGGAGAAAATCGAGTCCGGCAAGCTGGAATTTGACATGCGCGAGCTGGACATCACGTCTGTTGTCCAGAGGGCCGCTGAGGATAACCGGACCTACGCACAGCAATTTGGCGTGACTCTCGACGTCGTCCCATCCACCCAAACGGCGCGGGTCAAGGGAGATGAGGACCGGCTGTTACAGGTCCTCACCAACCTGATCTCCAATGCAGTCAAATTCTCCCCCCACGGAAGCTCGGTCGGTATTTCTACCGCACTGCACGGCGCGCGTGTGCGGGTCTCAGTCCGCGACCGTGGTCCTGGCATCCCTCAGGAGTTCCGCGCACGGATTTTTGGAAGGTTCGCGCAGGCGGATTCATCTGTTACCCGGGAAAAGGGAGGGACAGGCCTGGGACTCAGTATCAGTAAAGCCATCGTGGACCGGCATGAAGGTCACATGTATTTTGAGGACCATCCGGAGGGCGGAACGGTGTTCGCCTTTGAGCTGCCGGTTGTGACACCAGTCATCCAGCGGGTCCCAACTGCTGATGATGCAGGTGAGGGTCCACTGCGGATACTCGTGTGTGAGGACGATCAGGACATCGCCCACCTGCTGCAACTCATCCTCCGGCAAGCAGGCTTCGACTCCGATGTCGCGTACAACGCACAAGAGGCAGAAGAGAAACTCGCCCAGCGGCACTACAACGCACTGGTACTGGACCTGATGCTGCCTGACCGGGATGGGGTCAGCTTCATCCAGGAGCTGAGACAACGCCCTCAGACAGCGACACTCTCCATTGTCGTCGTATCGGCCGTGGCCGACGAGCGGCGAGAGCTCATCCACGGGGATGCGGTCTCGGTGGTGGACTGGATTAACAAGCCCGTCGATACGACCAGACTCGTCTCTGCTGTACGGCTCGCGTCCAGCCGTGGTACCGACCGCCCAGTTCGTATCCTCCATGTGGAAGATGATGCGGACCTGCGCGACGTCGTGAAGGAAGTCCTCCACGACGTCGCGACCCTGGATCAGGCAGAAAGCCTTGCTGAAGCGCGTCGGATGCTGCGTGGCCAGTCATTCGACCTGGTCCTGCTCGACCCTGGCTTGCCCGACGGGAACGGCCTTGATCTGTTGCCGGAAATGCGTCTGATGTCACCACCGATGCCCGTCCTGGTTTTTTCTGCGGGTGAACTGGAGCGGGTCAATGCCGAAAGGGTGGCTGCGTCTCTGGTGAAGTCACGCACGTCCAACGAGGAACTGCTCGAAAAAATCCGTGCCCTCATTCCCCCTGCCGTGTCTGGAGACCCTCATGAATAAAGAACTGCACCGGGTGTTGCTGGTCGAGGACGACGCCGACATTCAAGCTGTGGCATTGATCGCTCTGGAAGATATCGGTGGCCTGCAGGTGCAGACCTGCGATACGGGGTTTGAGGCCCTCGAACGTTTCGAGCAGTTCGGGCCCGATCTCGTGCTGATGGATGTGATGATGCCCGGGTTGTCAGGTCCAGAAACCCTCACAGCGCTGCGTGCCCTTCCAGGCGGACAGCATGTTCCAGTCGCCTTTATGACGGCCAAGGTGCAACGGGGCGAGGTGCAGGAGTACCTTTCCCTGGGTGCGGTCGGCGTTATTCCCAAACCCTTCGAACCGATGACGCTGGCGGACGACCTGCGTGCCCTGCTTCAGACGCATTACGCCGGGACCCTTCACGTCTCACGGGAAGAGGAAGAGGAGCGCGCATTTCAAGCGCAGCTGCAGGAACTCAACTTACGCTTCACCGAAGACCTGCCGGTCCGCGTTGCGGGTCTGCGGGAAACCTGGGAAGCCGTGAGGCGGCACGATGTTCCGCCTCACGAGCTTTCCCGGCAAGCCCATTCACTGGTCGGCACAGGCGCCACCCTTGGTTTCGGGCAACTTGCCCAGGTTGCCGCGCGTATCGAGGACGACCCGGCGCTGACCGGGAAACGCACGCTTGATGCGCAGGCAGCTGAGCACATCGAAAGCCTGCTGGTCGAGTTGGAAGCCGTCGCGCGCGCCAAGCGGGAATAGGGAATGACACCATTCTAGTTCGGTGCGGGCAGTGAGCATCGAAACCCCGCCATCCTGCCGTTACAAGAGTGGTTGACGTCATATTGAGACTATGGGCGCCTAACCGTCTGATGCCGGGTCGAGGCACTCTCAGCTCTGGAAATCGTTGCCAAAGGTCGCAGATAACGCTGTATGGAAGACAACCGCTGCGGTTGCCGGCAGGTCATTGATGAAAACTTCCTCTGGCTGCGGGAATTTTGACGTTGTTACTATCAGGTGTGTCCGGCATGATCAGGAAGGTGATTCAGGGTGGAGGAGTCCTGTTCCTCTCGATGCTGGTGGTCAATGTCCTGAATTATGGGTATGCGGTGGTGCTGGGACGGGTATTCGGGCCGTCGGAATATGGGGCCTACGCGTCGTTTATTTCCCTGTTCCTCCTCGTAGCCCTGCTGCCGCTCACGTTGCAGCAGGCAGGAGCGCGGTACGCTGCCATAAATGAAAGCGTGGCGGCCTACACAACCCGCCTCGCCTGGATCGCTGGAGGCGGGTTCGGCCTGGTGCTGGTAGCCGGGTCGTTCTGGCTCTCCCCGCTGCTGAATCTTCCCGCAGGCTGGCTCGTCTGGCTGGGAGTGCTGGTTCCTTTCTACGCATGGCTGGGGGTTCTGCGCGGGGAAGCTCAGGGACTACAGAACTTCCGCGGCTTCGGCCTGAACATGGTGCTCGAGCATGCCATAAAGATTCTGCTGACCCCTCTGGCACTCCTGGTCCTGCCGGGAGCCACAGGGGCGGTGGCGGCCACCCTGGCTGCGCTGCCCGCCACCATTTGGCATCTGAAGCGCTATCAGAGCACCCTTCAGGTCACACTCGCCCGTCAGCAGGAGGTACTGCAGTATTCAGCTCCGGTGTTCACCAACCTGGGCGCTCAGGCCGTCATCATCAACAGTGACATCCTCATGGTGAACGCCCTCCTGCCACGCCAGGAGGCAGGCATCTATGCGGCCGTCGCGATGATTGGCCGTGTGGTGTTTTACAGTTCCTGGGCCATCGGGACCGCGCTGTTTCCTATGGTCTCCGCGCGGCAGAACGCCGGAGCCTCCCCCCGCCTGCTGTTGTGGGTCGCGCTGGGAACCGTGGGCCTGATCAGTGGGGGAATCACACTGGTGTGCGCGGTGGCTCCTGAGTGGGTCCTTGGACTGCTGTATGGAGACGCTTACCTCCCTGGAGCACCACTGGTCGGCCCGTATGCGCTGCTGACGACGCTTTATGCTTTGGCCAGTGCGATCAGCAACCATTATCTGGCGCTAGGCGAGCATGCCGCAGGTTACCTCCCGCTTCTTGGGGCCGCCGCGCAACTGGTTTTGATCGGTCTCTTCCATGACACCCTCAGCGAGGTTGTCTGGAGCCAGATGGCCGCCAAGGGGGGACTGCTGGTGCTGAGCCTTCTCTCTGTGGTGTGGTTTGAGAGGAGAAGACAACGTTCTGGTTAACTGCTGGTTCTGTCCTGAGGAGCAACTGGGCGGCATCTGCACTTGGCGGTGGCTATCCCGATAGTTGATATGACGCCTTGGACGCACTTTTTTGGCCAGGAGTCTTGCAGTGGCTACGGGGGAAAGTATCAATGGCACCTGTGGTGCCGGGGGGCGTCCGATCAGGTGCCGGAAACTGACTCAAGGGCCTGTTGCAGCGGAATCCACCTCGAAGGCTTCGAACGCGACCGTGCCTGCCGAACTCTGCATGCCCACGCGGCCTGACTTCGTCTGGAGGGGCACATCCTGCGCAACCCGTTTGCCGTCAAGCAGCACGGCATACGTGCTGGACCCGACCTCCACCCTCAGGGTGTGAAGCTCCGTGCCCGGTGGTGTCGTAGGAGCTGATCCTTGACCCTCATAATCTCCCTGCTCGTTAAAGTATCCCCAGGTCAGCGTGGTACCGTCGTCGCTGTAGCGCACCAGCTGACGCCCGGTTCTGCTCTCGCCTTCCGGTGAGCCAAATATCACGCCCCCCCCGTTGCCGGTCAGATTCCTGAATCGGGCGGTCAGAACAAACGGGGCCTGGAATACCCGGGGAGACAGCAACACCTGATCGTAGCCCTCCTCGGTGGTCTCAGCGAAAGTGCGTGCCTGCAGTTGCCAGCTACCACCAACAGGCGCCCACCCGGTAGCCTCAGGCGACCCGGTAAATGGTTCACGGAAAGCACCTGTGCTCTCAGCCGTAGGGGCAGGTGCCGGATCTGGCATTTCGGGCGCTGTCGTAGCACTAGGGGCGCCCTCTACCGTGACCTCTGCGCTGTCAAACGCGGCCGATCCGACGGATGTGGTCAGCCCAATATGACCAGCACGCGAGCGAAGAGGAATAGTCTTGGCAAGCTGCCGACCGTCCAGGACGATGCTGTAGCTGTCCGTGCCCACCTGGATTTCCAGCACGTGCCGTCCAGCCTTTTGAGGCGGCAGGGTCTGTGCGAAGCCCGCTCCAATGAAGTCACCCTTCTGGTCAAAGTGCCCCCAGAACAGACCGCTGCCATCGTCGGTGTAACGAACCAGTTGCGCGCCGTTTTTGGAATCAGCAAGGGGAGCATTGAACATGATCCCGTCCCCGTTCCCCTGCAAGTTCCGGAGGGCCACGCGGAAGGTGTATGGCGGCTGGTAGATGCCGGTGGAGAGGAGGGCCAGGTCATAGCCCTCTGTCTGCTCCTGCACCACCGCACCATCCTGAGCCGTCCACCGCCCTCCCGCAGGCCTCCATCCAGCTGCCTCGACGCCCCGAGCCAACGCCGCCGGGTCAAGCAGGTTACCCGTCCGGCCCGGCGCATCCTGAGCGGTCGCGACGGCGGGCAGGGTGCTTCGCGGAGATTCGGCGCGGGCCAGTAATGGATGCAGCAGCAAACCTGCGGCGGCGACAAGACCCACTGTGACGCCGGTGATGAATTCCGGGCGTCGGGGATTGAAGCGCCAAGTAGGCACGGAAGCGTCCCGTGGCACGGCTGGACTGCGCGCCGGCTTTCCGCTGAGGACGTTACGCAGGACGTCACGCGCAGGAATCTCAATCTTTTTGAACGTCAGGATCGAGACGCCGACGATCAGCGCCAGGTAGACGAGCAGGAAGGATAGACTTGTCCCCCCGTTAGTCGCGATCCCAGCGGTGTTAGAGAATTTGTACAGCCAGTCCCAGAGGGGGGCGTGGAAGATGTACATCGAGTAACTCGCCTCGCCAAGCAGCACCAGAAATGGAACGGAGAGAACGGCAGTGAGGACGCCCTTCCCCGTCGCCAACGCGTAGATCAGCGCAGCGAACAGGGGAGCCAGCAGGCCATTGTGAAGAAACACGTACGGAAAGCTGCCGCTGAAGGCCAGTATAAGCAATAGGGCCAACGCCACCACGGGTCCGAGGATTGTGCCTGCCTGGACGTCCATACGCCCCTGTGCCCGGCGTGTAAGATAAAACTTCCCCAGGGCAAGGCCCATCAGGAACTCAGGCAGGCGGGTGAGTGGGTTGAATTTCACGGCGTTGAGCCAGGGTTCATAGGTGCCCAGCGCGCTGCCTGAACGCTCTGTTATCAGATGCGCCGTTGGGGGCAGAAGGGACAGCAACCATAATCCCAGGAAGGTCAGGGCGAACGCGCCCGACGTGGCGACCCGGAATTTTGGGTACAGCAGGGCGGCCAGCAGAGGAAACAGAAGGTAGAAAAAGGCCTCCACAGACACTGACCACGATGGGCAGTTCCAGACGCAGGCCGTGTTGGGGATCCAGGCCTGTAGTGCAAGAGGCGCCGTTAGACCTGTGAGCCATGCCGTCAAGGGTGAGATGTAGTCCCCAGAAGCCTTACCAATGAAAAAAGGCAGCCACAGCAACAACCCCAGCAGGTAGACGGGGTAGATTCGAGCGACACGAGCAATCCAGAACTTGCGGGCGTCCACCGTCCGGCGGGCATCGGCGTCAAGGTAGACATAGGTCAGGATGAAGCCCGACAGCACGAAAAACAGCGTGACGCCAACATAGCCGGAATGGAGGATGTTGGAAACCCAGAATGGTGCCCCTTCGAAGGTCCGCAGGCCATAGTGATACAGCACGACGTGCATCGCCGCCAGGAAACGCAGGCCGGTCAATGCATGCAGCGTTGGTGCAGGGAGCGGCGATGTGGTCACACGGTCACTTTAAAAAAACGAGCGTGTATGTGACGCTCACGGAAACTTGAGATCGCACGGGCATCTTCACGTTTTGTGGGCCGTGCCGGGTCCAGGTCTCCAGTCAGGTGCAGCAGCGGGCCATGCACGTAGATAGGATATGTAACCTGTTCAACTTCAGGGATGCGCCCGACGACGGGGCAACTTGCGTATTCTGCAACCCGCTCTTTCATCCAACGAACGAAGATCCATCGTCGGATGAAACACTTGGGGAGGCCATGATCATGGTTTCTCCCGCTCCCTGGTTTAACCGAATGCCAGGCTTTGTAGGCCGCGTCGATCATCGTCAATCCGGTGTTCAGCGCCGTGACGCCAGCAGTGCGGTCAAGGTGCACTTTTCCTCCGGTAGTGGCAGGGGAGATGGGAGAAATCCGGTATGCGCTCCCGGCAGAACCGGAATTGGAGGACAAACATTCCAGATGCTGAAGTTCAGTGGTTCACTACTTCCCAAGGGCTGCTTGGGCGCCGCGAAGACGAGCACAGGGGTCAGGGAGAGTAGCGAGTGCCTGCCGTCCCGTGTGCCCTCGCTTCCAGTAGCTCCACAGCGGCCGTACTGGCCGCCGCAGTCAGACGCCACTGCGCCGTGACTTCACCTGCTGTCAGAGTCAGACTGTAGCGCCCTCCATTTTTGACGGAGTACAGGGTCAGGGCGCTGCCATTGACCTGGAACGTGACCGCACGGTTTGCCAGTTCAATTCGTACGTGTACAGGCGCGGTCCCCAGACCTGCGTCAGGACGAGAGCGTGCGGTTTCGCTGTTGTTGATAAAGAGGCGCCAGACTTTGGTGTGCTCCTCCCGGCGCAACTGAATCACCTTGGGAGTGGTCGCGGCCGAGGTAATGCCTACTGCAACTCCGTCATGGGTAGGAGTTCTGGGCTGACGGAACTTGACTGCGAGCGAGACTGGGTTGGCGTACCGTAGAGGCTGACTGGCGTACGACCCTCCTGCGTCAAGGTTCACGCCAGCCGGCAGGGGAGTGGTGCCATTCAGGCCATTGATCTTCCCGTCGGTCACTTGACCATCGACCAGCGACACCGGAGCTTCTCCCTGGCTGGAATATTGGTTCGTAAACGCCTGGGCAAAGACTGCGGCTGCCGCAGAGGCCCGGCCTGATCCGTCGATCAGCCCGAAAGGGTTCCGGTATGCTCCCGGAACGTGGTCATAGGCCGCCCACGCAATCAGGCCGGAAAACCCGTACTTTTCCGCCCAGTAGACGCTTTCTTCTACAGCACGCTTCTGCATTTCGGGCGTACTCGGCGTGGTGGGCCGTAACCCGAGCGGCAGATCCCACTGCATGCCAGGTACGATCATGCCACTGTCGTCATTGTAGGAAGGCCAGCCCAGTTCCGAGAGAACCATCGGCTTGCGAGCAATGTTATGGTCGCTGATATACCGGTAGATGGTAGCGGGGACAGCATAAGGCCAGAAGCCGTTGTCTGCCCACAGGTAGCTGTTGAAAAACAGCGCGTCAGACAGGTCGTAGATCGACTGGTGGCCCACAGGCGCACCTTCGAACTTCTTGAAGGTATTGTCGAACGCGGCACTGTTGACATACACGCCCAGATGCGGCGCCTCGTCTTTGATCACCTGCTTTAAGCGGCCCATCCAGGTCAGGATTCGGCCCGCGACCTCGGGATCTGCCCACGCGCCGAACCCGTCCGGCTCGTTCTTCAGATTGACGCCGTGTACATTGGCTTTGGCTGCCAGCATCCGGGTCACCCAGCGGGCGTAAGCTTCATGGTAACCGTAGTTTGTCTCCAGTGTGGTCCAGTCAAATCCGCCATGTTCCAAGGTCTCCATCTCCATAAACAGGGTGGGGACGACGTCCAGACCTTCGGCGCCTGCGAGGTCGATAAAGCGGCTGACTGTCTGTAAGCGCGCATCATTGAATGTGCCCTTTCCATCTGTAAATCCGAGTTGTCCCCAGGCGCGGTATTCATGGTCGTAGAAAAGGAAGACGCGCACCGTATTGATGTTCAGTTCCCTCTTCATCTGCTGAAGATCAGCTCGAACCTGTTCGTCCGTCAGCTCTCCGCGTTCGTATTCCCCCCACCAGGAGGGATTCCTTGCCAGCCGTGGCCAGTACATTGCCCCTTTCATTGGCGCTCCCGTACTGGTGAGCTCAGAGGCGGTCATCTGAGACCACTGAGCACCAACAGCACTGGTCACTTCGGTTGGGCGGGTGGGCGCACTTGTACACGCTGTCAGCATCAGGCCCATAAGTAACAGGGCTTCCGACAGAAACACCTTGCCCGGGCGTTGTTCCCAATTATACTTCGGTGTGGCCCGGCTGCTAAGGCGATACCGCTGGCACAGGCCACGAAGGGCATCGACAGGCAACATAGAGTTGAATACGTAACGGATGCCCACAAGGCCTCCCTTCTTTCGGTAGCTCAGCCGACCACTGGGGTCCCGGAAGCTTTGCGTCACCACCTCACAGTGGTTTTGCCGTTGTCGGTTAAGAGAGACAGGCCAGGAGGCTTGTCACCTTGCACAGATTAGAGAAGTGTTGATGACGCTCCCCTTACACCTGGATAACGTGAAGTTCGCTGGTTCACGGGCCGCTTCTCACGTAAGGTCGATACGGACGTCTGGTTTGAAGGCAGCTTTGAGTGCCTTCTGAGGATATGGCGTTCAGGCGGTCATTTCGGTGGTAAGGGAGCGATGGGTTCGAATTCAGTCGCGCTCAACCACCGAAGTGTTGGTCTGTCTTTTCCGCCGCTGACGCAAGAATCATGTCAGGTAGGCTGCTCTACATTGCCAGCATGTCGAGCGCTCCTCAGCCTGAACAGGAATACGCCCGGCTCCTGGACCTTGCCCGGTACGACATTCTCGATACAGCCCCTGAGAAGGCTTTTGACCGCATCACCCGACTGGCAGCCCGGACTCTGCGAGCGCCTTCAGCCGTTCTGAATTTTGTGGATCAGGATCGGCAATGGGGAAAGTCGTGTTTCGGGACGACCGACAGCACAGCTCCGCGCGAGCACTCGTTTTGTGCCTGGACCATCCTGAGCGACGAGGTCCTCACGGTGGCGGATGCCCGCCAGGATCAGCGTTTTCTGGATAATCCGCTGGTCCTTGGGAGCCCGAGTATCCGGATGTACGCGGGCGCACCACTCACCACGCCCAGTGGACACCGTATCGGCTCCCTGTGCGTGTTCGGTGATGCGCCCCTTGACCTTGAGCCGGCGGACCTGGAGGCCCTCCAGGATCTCGCAGCGTTAGTCATGGATGAACTCGAGTTGCGGCTGCACAACCGCGCACTTCAGTCCCAGGTGAGCATGCAGGGCCAGCAGCTGCAGGAATTGCGCCAGTTGGTGACGCACGCCCAGGTTCTGGAAGACATCAACAGGCTGCTGGACGCCACATTGAGTCCTCAGGAGGCCACCCTGGAAGTCTCGCGCCTGATCGGAACAGCCATTCACGCGGACTGGACCGGACTGATGGCTTTTGAAGCGGACACCATGACCGTTCAGGTCGCCCACCACCAGCCTGACCTGAACCCAGCCCTGCTGGCATTCGCGGCGCGCCTGCCCGACCTCGCGGGCGGCGTGACGCGTTCCCTACGAAACACGAAGCACACCACTTATCTCGAGGACTACCCGCAGCATCCCCTGGCACTGCCGGAAGGGGTTGAGGCTGGGCTCAAGTCAGCCGCGTGGGTGCCACTCGGTCAGCATGCGAACATCGACTACCTGCTGATTGCCGTTCGCGCTGACCGAGGTCGCCGCGCCGCGTGGCGCGCCAGTGACCGGGCATTGCTGGACGCTGCCGGGCGGAGCGTGCGCGCCGCGCTTGTCCGGCACTCGGTGCTGGAAGCCAGCGTTCTGCAGGCGCGCCGGGACCCATTGACCGGTGTAGCCAACCGCCGCGCGTTTGACCAGGATCTTGAGAGGCGGGCACATTCACGGCAGTCATTTACCCTGGCCTTGATTGATCTGGACGGCTTTAAGCTTGTAAATGATGTCGAAGGGCATGCGCAAGGTGACCGTGTCCTTCAGGTGTTCGCTACGGCACTTCACCATGAAGTCCGGGACTTTGGTCAAGCCTACCGGTACGGAGGCGACGAGTTCGCACTGCTGTTGGACCCGACAAGTGAGGACGACACCATGGAGCACGTCGATATTGCGACCCTGGCTGCCCGTCAGGTGACGGCATTGCCCCTGGGCGCGAGTACTGGCGTGGTCAAGGCAGAAGCGGGGTACTTTTCTGGCACCGAACTGCCGGACCTGGAACGACAGGCCGATCAGCGCATGTATGAAGCCAAACGACGCCGCCAGCGCCTGCGTGCGCAACTGCCGACGAAAGTGTGACAGTCCTGGTGGACCTGGGACGATATTGGCAGGGAGTTCTTTTCCTCCAAATTGGCAGTCTTTAACAGGAAATCTTTCGGCACTGGACATTCTTGAAAGGCGATTTCGAAGCGTAAACGCGAAATCCTCGTTGAGCGGGGCTATTCGACTTACGGGGCAGAATGCAGGTCCTGGCTCACCTCCCTTTTTTGCCTGAAGCACAATGGGATGAGGTTATGAGCACATGGTTTTGCCACCATGCTTCGGCGCGGAGATAACAGTCACTGGGAACCACAGGCACATGGCTATTTGATTAGGGCCTGTATGGTTTGTACGAGGGTCTCGTTGGACGTCTGTGACTTCATGAGGGCAGCAGCAACCCGTTCCACGCTGGGGCGGTCGAGTTCGCTTGCAGAAAACACCAGCACCGGCACGGGAGGGAACTGAGCACGCAGGTGAGGCAGCAGTTCCAGTCCATTTCCATCGGGCAGGCCGAGATCCAGAAGTACCAGATCAAACTGAGAGAGTTGAAGCTCGGTCAGGGCGCCTGCCACGCTCCCGACCTGGGTGATCCTCGTCAGCTCGCCCAGAACCTGGCCCACCACTTCTCGCAGGTCCGCGTCGTCTTCGACATGCAGGACATGTGGCTTTGAATGGTCATCCCGCCTCAAGGCCAGACGCACGGCGGAAAGCAGCCTTGGCGTGTCCAGGGGTTTGTTGAGCCAATCCACCACATACAGAGCGTCACCCAAGAGAGTACTTTTCGTTTCATCAGCAACGGCACTCAAGACCACGATCGGCAGGTCAGCCGTCTGTGGCCGGCTGCGCAGCTCTCGTATAAATGAGATGCCGTCCTTACCGGGAAGTAGCAAGTCCACCAGGAGCGCGTCATACGTGTGTTCGAGGAGCCGCTGCTCGGCCTCCTCGGCGCTATAGGTCAGGTCAGCCGTAATGTTTGCCTTTTGTAAGGTCAGCTGCAGCACATGGGCAATGTTCGGGTCATCCTCGCACACCAGTACCCTGCGACTCACGGCACCCGGCCCAGCGGTGGGCGTAGCAGGGCTAAGCACAGGAAGCTCGAACCAGAACACCGTCCCCCCCTCTGGATGATCGTTGAAGGCGATGGTTCCACCGTGCCGCTCGACAATGGCCCTGCTGATGCTGAGTCCGAGCCCGGTGCCGCCTCGCTCACGGGTGTCTGCCGCGTTCGCCTGAGCGAAACGTTGGAAGATCCGGCTGCGGAACTCCTGCGGTATGCCTTCACCCCGGTCGCGTACACTCACCCGTACCCGGTCTGCATGACGGCCAAGGGCAATGGTGACGGTTTCTCCACGGGGGGAGAACTTCACGGCGTTTGAGATCAGGTTCGCCAGGACCTGAGTCAGCCGGTCTGGATCACCCTGAATACGCACGTCACCCGAGTCATTCAGGTACTCAAGGTTGACGTCGTATTGTTGAGCGTATCCTCGATTCGCATCCACGGATTGCTCGGTGAGGCTTCCAAGGTCCACGGCCTTGATGTGAAAATCCAGCTTGCCGGACTCAAGTTTTTCGACGTCCAACAGGTCATTGATCAGTCGCACGAGGCGTTCGGTGCTGCTGAGCGCAATACCGACCAGGTTCTGTCCGCGCGGCTGGAGTTCGCCGAATATTCCACTTGCGATCAGGCTCAGCGACCCCCGGATGGAAGTGAGCGGCGTACGGAGTTCGTGGCTCACGGTGGACACGAACTCACTTTTCATGCGCTCCACGCGTTTGCGATCACTGACGTCGCGCAGCATCACCAGAACCTCGTCATCCTGTATGCGCACACATCGCACCTCGCACTCGGTAGCCACACTGTCTCCCGAAAGGAGCATTTCCAGGCAGAGGACATCATTTTCGTGCAGAGATGAATGGATGGCACGTTGTAGCGCTTCCGTCTCCTGGGGCGGCAGGACGTCTTGAATGTGCTGCGCGCCGCGAAACACAGTGGGGGAAAGGGCGCCGGCCTGAAGACTCAGCACCCGGCCCTGGTTGTTCAGGTGAATCAGGGTGTCAGGAATTGCGGACAGCAACGCCGTGTTCTGCGCTTCACTGGCTTGAAGTCTGGCATTGGTCGCCTGCGCATATGCCAGGGTCTGCTCCACTGCACGCTGGCTGACGCGCAGTTCGAGTTCGCTGGCGACAAGCGCAGCGAATCGTTCTAGGACCTCGCGCTCCTGCTGGGAAAACGGTAGCCGGGGTTTGCGGTCAATCGCGCAGAGGCTGCCGATCACATGACCGGCACCAGTAATGATAGGCGCACCTGCGTAGAACTGAATGGTGGGCTCGCCAGTCACGAAGGGGTTGTGCTGAAAGCGCGGGTCCTGTCGGGTGTTGGGAACGACCATGGTCTCACGGGTATGCACGACATGCGCGCAAAACGAGTGCCGTCGGTCCCCTGCGAGGGTGAGGGTCCCAATACATGCTTTGCTCCACTGGCGCTGGTCATCGACGAAGTTTATAGCTGCGATTGGCACATTTAAGGTGTGGGCTGCGAGCCAGACGATATTGTCGTATGCAGCTTCCGGCAGGGTATCGAGAATATCGAACCGGGCAAGTTCCAGCAGTCGTTCATTCTCCCGCTCGTGTTCGCTGGTCTGGTCGTGGTTCACTTCAGCCCTCCCCGTCGGCATCTGAGGTTCACATGCAGTTTATGCCTTCGCGTTGACCGTGAGGGTGACCCGATATGGCGTCGATGGAGATAAGCCCCCACGATAGGAGGCACCATCATGACTGATCGCAGAATCCACACCGCCGAGTTCAAACGGGATGCCGTGCGACTGGCCCGAACCAGCGGCAACCTGGCCGGGACCGCCCGGGAGCTGTTGGACGACACCGTTTTTGAGAACCGGGAAGTGGCTCGACACGCGGTCTTCGAATTCATCGAGGTTTTCTATAACCGCCAGCGTCGTCACTCAACTCTTGGGTACTTGACGCCACTGGAGTTCGAACGCCAAGCTACAGCCGCTTAACTTCAGCTACGCAATATCGGGCCAAGCCCAGTTCGACGCGCTGGTGTTCATCGGGGCGAGTCCACGCTACCTGAACGACCAGACGTACTGGGGTGGCTTCGAACGGGCCGACGTCGACGGGTTCTACGGCCTGGTGGATGGGCGGCAGGGCTGGCAGGACGCCCTGACCGGCATGCTGCTCAACCAGCCGGTGTCCCTGGCGCTCCAGGAGGTTGCACAGCGGGTTCGGGGCGTGCGGCCGGAAGTGGCGGGTGTGGTGGCGCGGGCCATCTTCGAGTCCGATTACCGTGACCTGCTGGAGCAAGCCCGGCACCCGGTGCTGGTGACGCAGACCCGGGCCGACAGCGCGGTCCCGACCAGCGTCGCGCACTACCTGGCACAGCACCTTCCAGATGCAGAAACCGCCTTCCTGCCGAGGGTGGGGCACTTGCCCAATTTCACAGAGCCCGAGGCCTACAAGACCGTCCTGAACACCTTCCTGGACCGGACAGGGAAGCACGTTCTGGCGCCAACTTATTGATCACGGCGTAGGTTTGCACCCATCAGGTGTTGTGGGAGGTCTACATACCGGACACGTTGCCACGCGCCAGTCAGCTTCTCCTTCAAAGCCATCAAGGT